>JAKQJD010000488.1 GCA_029561355.1 Bacteroidota bacterium
CCGGATATTTTTTCCAAAACTCTGACGTCTCGCAATGAGCGATCCTATCAATCATGAATGCGGTATCGCGGTGGTGCGACTGCTCAAGCCACTCGAATTTTACCATAAAAAATACGGTACGGCCTTTTATGGGGTGCAAAAAATGCAACTTTTACTGCAAAAAATGCGCAACAGGGGCCAGGACGGCGCCGGAATAGCCACCATCAAACTGAACCCTGAGCCCGGTACGCGGTACATCAGCCGCAAGCGCAGCAACGCCACCAACTACCTCACCGACCTGTTCGAAATGGTGTGGGCGCGCCTCAATCAGATCACTCCCGAACAACGCAACGATCCGGCCTGGCTGCGCGCCAACATGCCTTATATGGGCGAGGTGCTCATGGGCCACCTCCGCTACGGCACCCACGGCGACAACAGTATCGAGCGGGTGCATCCGTTCCACCGCCAGAATAACTGGATTACCCGGAACCTTTTGCTGGCCGGCAATTTCAACATGACCAACGTGGATGAATTGTTCGAAGAACTGGTGGAACTGGGCCAATACCCCAAGGAAAAAAGCGATACCGTTACCGTGCTGGAAAAAATCGGCCACTTCCTCGACGACGAGGTGCAGCGCCTGCACACCTGGTTCAAGCCGGACGGCTATTCCAACCAGAAACTCAATCAACTTATTTTCGATAACCTCGATGTGCAGCGGCTGCTGCGCCGTGCCAGCAAGAAATTCGACGGCGGCTACGTGCTCGGCGGGCTGATTGGCCACGGCGACGCCTTCCTCATGCGCGACCCCAACGGCATCCGGCCGGCTTACTGGTACATGGACGACGAGGTGGTTGTGGGCGCGTCCGAACGTCCTGCCATTCAGTCGGCTTTCAACATCCGTTACAAAAACGTGCGGGAACTCAAACCCGGCCACGCACTTATTGTCAAATACAACGGTAAAGTGGAAGAATTGCCGTTTATCGAGCCGCGGGAAAAACGCGCATGCTCGTTCGAACGCATTTACTTTAGCCGGGGCAACGACCGGGAAATTTACCAGGAACGTAAAAAACTGGGGCACCAACTGGCCATCAAAGCCCTGGAAGCAGTCAATTTCGACGTCAAAAACACTGTTTTTTCCTATATCCCCAATACAGCCGAAGCGGCGTATTACGGTCTCATGGAAGGCCTCGACGCCGAAATGAACAAGTGGAAACAGGCACAGATACTCGCACTTGGCAACGATATCAAACCGGAAAAACTGGCGGAAATCCTACAGGCACACACCCGGAATGAAAAACTGGTGCACAAGGATGACAAGCAACGCACGTTCATTGCCGATAAAAAATCGCGCAACAGCATGGTCGGACATGTTTACGACGTGACCTACGGTATTTGTAATGATCATGTGGATACGCTCGTTCTGCTCGACGACTCTATCGTTCGC
>JAKQJD010000495.1 GCA_029561355.1 Bacteroidota bacterium
GTTATTTGAGGAACCGACTGGTTTTTTACTGCGGAAAGCAAGGCGGGTGCATCGATCTCATACACTTCCCATTGTTTGAATGCCCCGGAAAGTGCAACAGAATGCCGGTAGTTTTTGTTAGGAGTGCCTGAAAATGACTGCGCGTTAATTTGGGGGAAAGAAAACAGTAAGAGCAGGGCAAAAATTGCCATGCATCGGGAGCCGATGACCATGCGTGGTGGAATGAATTTTTCGTTTAAAAATATTTGCTCAATCGGCACTTCGGATGGGCGAAAATAGAGAGAAAAACCATTCTGCTGCTGCACAAATAAATCAAATGTCGTGTTTACAGTATTTCAAAGTATGTATTCCGCCTTTCGGCAAACGGAATACCTATCACGCAACACAAAACACTAACTTTGCCCGTTCTTGTTCAACTAAAATTTCAATGGTATGAAACATCTGAAAAACCCGTTCGTCGCAACGGTTTTATTTATGTTACTGCTTGTGCAACAAGGTTTTGCGCAGCGAAACCCCGATCTTCCTAAAGAAGATGAAAAGCGAAAAGTATCGTTTAAAGAGAAGTTGTGGTACGGCGGCAGTGTTTCGCTGGGCTTCAGTTCTTTCAACGGACAAAGCAACTTCGGGTTCGGCCTCGCTCCGATGGTGGGCTACAAATTCTTCGGACCGTTTTCAGCCGGACCCCGGGTATCGTTTTTTCTGAACTCCATCCGGGTGCAGGGTTATAAAGGCACCACCTTGTTCAATACCGAAGCGGGTATTTTTCTTCGTGCCAAAGTATTCCGTGGGTTCTTTCTCCAGGGAGAAGTTGCCAATGAATGGCTACAGGAGCCTTACATAGACGGGACTACCAAAATCAAAAAACAAAACCTGACCCGCGGCAATCAGTATATCGGCGCAGGATACAACTTCGGCAGCGGCGAAGGCGGCGGCTCGGAAATCGGCCTTTTTTACAACCTGGCCGTCCCCAGCGATTCTTATGAACAACCCTGGGATTATCGCTTCGGCTTTACCTGGAATTTTTGATTTAGTTATTGGTTATCAGTTATCAGTTATTAGTTATTAGGGGTGGTAAGGGACCATCTGCACAAATGCTTCGCTTCCCGATTGTGTGGCAAAGCATTTGTGCAGATGGTCCCTTACCACCCCTAATAACTAATAACTGATAACTAATAACCAATAACTATTGAACGTACTGGCTCTCCGCAAACTTCACCTGCCAGTCTTCCACCTTTTTGGTGCGTTTCCAGCCTTCGGCAGCACAGAGATCAGAGAGTTCCTTGGTAACGGTTGCGAGTTGCGTGCCCGGATATTTTTGAGCGATGTAAGCCCAGACGTTTTTGAAATCGTCGCGGATCATCTGGCTTTCATAATCGAAAGTAGGGGTATTGTCCGAACCGTTGACCATGATCAGGCGCATCCAGCGTTCCGATTCCACTGTTTCTTCTTTCCGTGCAAAATACGGGTTGTCCTTGTTGAATTTCTCCCAGGCGGCTGCACGGTCTGCAATTTCCTGTAGCGGAACGATGATTCCTCCATCGTTGTACATGGTTTCATTGCTCTCGGTCGTTTCTTCCTTGATGTAAACAGCCATCGGGCCGGTCACTTTACCGCTGAAAAACGCCGATAACTGATTCCAGTCTACTACCGGAAATACCATGCCTTCTCCTGTTGCCAGTCGGAAGCCGTTTTCAGCCAGCGGTTTGGTGGCCGGGTAGCGGTTCATGTCGAACTTGTTATCGTGGATGTCCATGTAATCCTGGTCGGTCCAGGCGATTTTTTCCGTCAGGGTGTAAAATTCGCCTTCCCGCTCCATTCTGAACAGATACTGCTCGAGCAGGATAAATGTTGCGTCAGCCAGGCTGCCGTTTGCCGAACCCAGGTTGGATTTTACGTAATCCCAGGCTTTTTTGCCGCTCTCCAGTTTTTTGGCATCGAGCGTTTTCAGGAACATGGTGAACTGGGAAAGTTTGCCCAGGTCGGGACTGTTGGCCCGCGAACCGGCATACACGCGCTGCAGGGCTCCGCCGTATGCCCAGCCGTTGTGTTGTTCGGGCGTGGTGGAAGTTACTTTGAAGTAAGGCTCCAGATAGGTGATGCCGCGCAGTTGCGCTTCTTCTTTATTGACAGAAACTTCGCCGGTGCTTTCCACGAAGTCGCCTTCGGCAAGTTGGGTAATGACGTTCCCGTTTTTGTTCGGTGCTTCCCGCAGGTTGAGTTTGTCTACGGTGGTGGCGAAGAGGTAAACCTCGGGTTTGATCTTCGGATCTTCCGTCGAAACGGCCGGAGCGGCGGCGGTATTGGCAGGCTGGCTATCCGACCCGCAGGCCGACAACAGCAATACGAGCGCCAGCGGCGCCAGGAATTGGTATGATTTCATAAGTTGGTCAAGGTTTTAGAGCGTGTTAGTTTTGTGTTTTATTTATCAGAAGCAAATGCTACACACGAAACACAAAAAAACACCCTCACTTTTATTACATCCAGGCATATACGCTGCCGGGCCACAAGGTAAGCAGGGCGATCAGCAACATCCCTGCCAGTACGACCCAGCGGACACCTACAGGTACGGTGGCTTCGTATGCGTTTTCTTCCCGGCTGAAATACATCGCAATGATGATTTTGAAGTAATAGTAAATCGAAATGGCGGAATTGATAACTGCCAGTACGATCAGCCAGGGCGCTTTGGCGAAAGCGGCCGTAAACAGGAAGTATTTCCCAAAAAAGCCTGCCGTCGGCGGAATACCCGCCAGCGACAACATGGCAATCGCCATCACCGCCGCCAGGAAGGGTTGTTTTTTACTCAGCCCGTTAAAAGCCGAAAAACTGCCGTCGTTGTTCTTTTCCGCTATAACCATGTATCCGCCGAATGCGCAAATCGTCGCCACGGAATACGAAAGTGTATAAAAAAGTAATGCCCGCTCGCTGCCTGCCGTACCGATGGCCAGAATGGCAAGCATCAGGTAACCCGCGTGCGAGATCGAGGAATAGGCCATCATACGTTTAAAATCCATCTGGAAAATGGCGGTCACGTTTGCTACTGTCATGGTGAGCGCCGCAATGACCGTGATCGGAACGCTCCAGAAATCGATCGCTGCCGGGAATGCCAGCGAGAACAGGCGGTAAAACGCGGCAAAACCGGCTGTTTTAACCACCGTAGCCATAAAAGTTGTTACCAGATTGGGACTTCCCTGGTACACGTCGGGCGCCCAGAAATGGAACGGAACGGCCGACACCTTGAAACTCAGTCCTACAATGATCAGCAAAATGCCTACGTGCAGCATGCCACTGGAACCTGCTTTACCCGAAACGGCTTCATTTATCACTGCCAGATCGAAACTGGCGCAGGAACCGTACACCAGCGTCATACCGAACAGCAGAATACCCGTCGCGAAAGCGCCCATCAGGAAGTATTTCAGGGCCGCTTCATTGCCGGGAAGGTCGTCCCTGCGGCTGCCTGCCAGTACGTACAGCGGGATGGAAAGGATCTCGATGCCCAGAAACAGCATCACCATATTGGTGAAAGAAAACATGCACAAAGCGCCGCAAAGGCTGAACAGCAACAGGCCGTAGTTGTCGCCCAGCGTTTCGTTCAGGCTGCGAAAACCCCAGCCGCTCAGTCCGATGATCAGCGAAGTGGCCAGAATGACCACACCTGAAAACGACAAAGCGTAGATGTCGAACTGCATCATCGACGTGTAGCGGTCGTTCCAGCCCAGCGGGTCGAAAAAAGTGGCGGCGAATGCCAGCAGCGTTCCCACCAGTACGATGGGCTGCAGGACGGAACGGTTGTGCGTCAGCCCGGCGAACAGGGCAACGATGGCAGTGGTAAAAAGTAGCAGTAAAGCAGTCATTTCCTTCTATTCATGACAGGTATTTCACCTGAACAATTTTATGGTTTGATCCGGTAGCGGCCTGTATCGTCCACTTCTACGACCGGAATCGTTCTGTTCTTTTCAAAATATGCGTACACCGGTTGCAGGTTTTCCCAGAAATGCCGTTGCCGCAGGTACAGATTCGTCATTTTTTCCATTTTATCCGGCGTCAACCGGAAGGGGAAAATATGAACCTGAATGTATTGTTGCCCTTGCTGTGCGGCTTTCCACGCCAGCCAGTATACTTCTTCAATATTGACATCGCCGATCGGAATGCAACCCTGCGATCCGCAACTTCCGTGGATGTAAATGGCGCCTCCGGGTCGTTTGGGGTCTGAAAAATGCCGGTCCGATGCATTCGGGTAATTGATACCCATCGATAAATGGTAGCTGCTATTTGGATTAAATCGCACGATTTGATAAAAACCTTCCGGCACCTGCAAATCGCCCTGTTTTCGTTTGGGGCCGTAATCGCCCGACCAGTTGCAAATCGGATAGGTGCGGAACAAATGATAAATCGTATCTTTTTTGATCCAGAGTTCCAGTTGATTTTCCAACTTGAAAGCCCGGATAAAAACCGAATCACCCACCGCTGCTCCCGAATCGCGCACCGCCTTTTCCAGTTTAATTCTGGCCGATTCTCCGATGATCACCTTTTTTTCAGCAGTTTCCTGCCCCGAAAGTTGGAAACAGCAAAATAGCAACGTGCACCATCCGAATCGCCGCATATCTGGGTATTTTACTCAACGATGGAAATAGTGTTTTTCCCAAAAATCACTTCATCGCCCACGCGCAACTTTTTGCGTCTCTGGGTTTCCACGGCTCCGTTCACCCGCACTTCTCCATTATCGATCCTGATATGCGCTTCGCCGCCCGTCCCCACTAAATGCAACACTTTCAACAGGTTATTGAGTTGAATATGATCTTGTCCGTCGAGTTGAAAGGTCAGTTTATTCATGGTTTTCCGGAGGTTCCTGGTTATTGGCCATTTGTTTGGCTGCCTTGCGTTCCTGCAGGAAATAAACGATGCTTATTCCCAGAAAAAACAAAATGGCAGTAGTGCCTTGCTGGCTCCAATTCACGCGACTGTTAAGAAAAAACATCAAAATGGTCGAAATAACAAAAGCTCCGACGCTGGCCATAGCGGCATTTCGAATGATTCTTATCCAGTTCATATTTGTCCTTGTTATTTTAAATCAATTTTCTCCTTTCCGAGCCGCCATTCTCTCACCCTCTCACTTCTCTCACCCTCTCACTCTCTTAGAATTGCACCGTTCCCAAAATCCTGTTCACACTTCCATCCGTCAGATTCAGCACGATGCCCGGGAAAAAGCCCAGCACCAGCACCAGCACGGCAATGACGCCCAACACGATCAATTCATTCGTTTGCAGGTCCTGGAATTGTGAAGTGCTTTCCGTAGCCTCGCCAAACATGGCCAGTCCGTATGCGCGCAGCATGTACACCGCACCGAAAATGATCGTCAGACCCGCCACGGCGCCCAGCCAGAAATCGTAATTCCATACGCCGTTCAGCAGCAGGAACTCACCGGGGAAACCGTTCGTCAGCGGCACAGCCACTGCGCCCAGCACGATGATCATGAACAATGCAGCAAATTTCGGCGCCGATTTGGCGATGCCGCCCATTTCGCTCAAAGAGCGGGTACCCAAACGGCGCTCGATCAGGTCGGCCGCAAAGAACAGGCCCACCACATTGATACCGTGATTAAGCATTTGTAACATACCGCCTTGCAATCCCGCTTTGTTCCAGGCCATTACACCCGCCGCGATAAGGCCTACGTGTGCGATGGAAGAGTAGGCGATCAGGCGTTTCAGGTCGCTTTGTTTGATGGCGATAATGCTGGCATATACTATGCCGATTACCGACAAAATAATAAAAGCCGGTACGAGGCTGTGCACCGCTTCCGGCGCCAGGGGCATCATCCAGCGAATGACTCCGTACACACCCATTTTCAGCATGATGCCGGAAAGCAACATCGTGCCGCCGGTAGGTGCCGTGGTATACGTATCGGGCTGCCAGGTGTGGAAAGGGAAAATCGGCATTTTCACCGCAAAGGCGAGGAAAAAACCGAGCAATACCCACCAGGCTGCTGAAGGATCGAGTTGTACGCGCACCAGTTCTTCCCAGGCAAAAGAGTGTGTGCCGGGTGTTTGCAGGTATACGTACAGCAGCGCCACCAGCATAAACAGGGAGCCGATAAACGTATAAATGAAAAACTTCAGGGTGGTGCGGATACGGTCCTGACCGCCCCAGATAGCGCAAATGAAATAGATCGGGATGAGCGCCAGTTCGTAAAAAATGTAGAACACCAGCCCGTCCAGTGCCAGGAAAACCCCGTTCAAGGCTGCCAGCATCAGTACCACCAGACCGTAATAGCGGCCTTCCGGCTCCATTTTTCGACTGAAACTGCTCAATACGATCAGTGGCGCCAGCAAATTGGTCAGGATGATCATCAGCAGGCTGAGGCCATCCATACCGAGGCGGAAGTTAATACCCGCTTCGGCTACCCACGGAATACTGAATTCGTAGTTAAATGAGCCGTCGCCGCTAAAACCCGTACAGGCAAATGCGCTGACAGCCAGATTGGCAAGCGTCGCCACCAATGCGATCGTACGTGCCCCGGCAGGCCGGGCGATCAGCAAAAACAGGGCGGTTATCAGGGGAATCAGTATAAGTAAAAGTGACATAATTCGCTTTATTCCAATGCTTCAGGAAAAATTTGTCTCGTCTCGCTTCTCACCTCTCGCTTCTCACTTCTAAATAAATAGTGTGAGCAGCAGCAGGATCACACCGGCCACCATGCCGATCAGGTAGTATTCGATGTTGCCGTTTTGCAGTTTGCGGAATCCGGCGCCCAGTTTTTGTACGCCGCTTCCCACACCGTTCACGAGCCCGTCGATTCCCTGCATGTCCACGTAATAATGGAACAGGCGGGAAAGTCTTTCGAGCGGCCGCACAAACAGGAAATCGTATATTTCATCCACGTAAAACTTGTGTGCGATGACGCGCGTGAGGCCTTTTTGTTCGGCATCCGGCACCGGCACACTCGATTTTTTCGTGTAAATGAAGTAAGAAATGATGAGCACCGCCACCGCCATGGATGTTGTGACAATCATCAGCATCCACTCCGTCGATTCGCCCAGGTGAACTTCCTGCATCGGAATGACCCAGGAGAACCAGTGCGCCATCCATTGCGAATTGCCAAGGTGCATGAAGTGCGGGGTGTTCAGGAAACCGCCGGCGAGCGACAAACCTGCCAGGATAGCCAGCGGAACCGTCATGGTCGCCGGGCTCTCGTGCAGGTGGTGCTCCTGTTCGGTCGTTCCGCGGAACGCGCCGAAGAAGGTCAGGTACAACAGGCGCGACATGTAAACCGCTGTCAGCATCGCGCTTAATCCGGCCAATACCCACCAAACCATGCCGCCGTGGGCATATGTAAAGGCCAGGATTTCGTCTTTGGAGAAAAAGCCCGACAACAGCGGGAAACCCGAAATGGCAAAAGTGCCGATCAGGAAAACCCAGAATGTGATGGGCATCGCTTTGCGCAGTCCACCCATTTTGCGGATGTCCTGCTCGCCGCCCATGCCGTGGATCACGCTACCGGCGCCGAGGAACAACAGCGCTTTAAAAAACGCGTGCGTCGTAACGTGGAACATCGCGCTGGCATAAGCGCCCATACCGAGTGCTACGAACATGAGGCCCAGTTGCGAAACGGTGGAGTAGGCAAGGATTTTTTTGATATCGTTTTGTCGCAGGCCGATAACGGCTGCAAAAATACAGGTAATCAATCCGATACTTGCCACAAAATGCATGGCATCGGGCGACAGCGAATACAGCGGATTGCAGCGCGCCACCAGGTAAATACCTGCTGTTACCATCGTAGCGGCGTGGATAAGCGCGGAAACCGGCGTCGGACCGGCCATGGCGTCGGGCAGCCAGGTGTAGAGCGGCAATTGCGCACTTTTACCCATAGCGCCGATAAACAACAGGATACAGATTGTTGTGATCACGCCCATTTCCATGCGGATAGAGGCCATGCGGCTGAAAATATCCTCGTAGTTCAGGCTGCCGAAGGTTTTGAAGATCATGAACATGCCGAGCAACAAACCCAGGTCGCCGATCCTGTTCATAATGAACGCTTTACGCGCAGCCTTTCCGTATTCTTTGTTCGTGTACCAGAATCCGATCAGCAGGTACGAGCACAGTCCCACACCTTCCCAGCCGAAAAACAGCATCAGGAAGTTGTCGCCCATGACAAGCAGCAGCATGGAGAAAATGAACAGATTCAGGTAGGCAAAGAATTTCCAGAACCCGTCGTCGTCGTGCATATAGCCGATCGAATATACGTGGATCAGGAAACCGATACCCGTTACGATCAGCATCATCCAGACCGACAAATGGTCGATCAGGAAGCCGAAATCGACCTGCAAGCCGTCTACGGTAAAGAAATTGTACAGCCGCACGTGTATGGCGCCGGAAGTGCCCACTTCGTTGAAACACCAGATGCTCAACAGAAAAGAAACCAGCAAGGTGCCCGAGCCGATGATGCCCACGACGCTTTTCGGCAGGTTTTTGCCGAACAACCCGTTGATGACAAACCCGATGAGGGGCAGGAAAGGGATAAGTGGTATGAGTGAATCCATAACTTTGTGAAGTTATGAGTTATGAGTGATGAGTGATGAGTTGCCAAGCGTGATAACCGCCCCTAACTCATAACTCATAACTCATAACTCATCCCTAGTTTCGTAGTTTATCCAAAAGTGAAATATCCGTGCTTTTCGTATTCCGGTATATCATCACCAATATACCCAGTCCGACCGCCGCTTCCGCCGCTGCCACTACCATGATGAAAAACACCATGATCTGGCCTTGCGCGTCGCTCAGGTAGGTGGAAAATGCTGCCAGCAACAGGTTGACGGCATTGAGCATCAACTCCACGCACATGAGCACCACAATGGCATTGCGGCGTATCAGTACCCCGAACACACCGATGCAGAACAACGCCGTGCTCAGCCAGACGTAATAGTCGATGGGTATTTGTCTTATTATTTCTAACATAATTCTGAAGAATTATGAATGATGAACGATGAATGATGAATAACCGAGCGGGATGTCGCTTTTGATTCATCGTTCATCATTCATCATTCATCATTAAATTTTTAAGTCGCGTTTTCCCACCAGCACCGCTCCCACCATCGCGGCCAGGAACAAAATGCCGGCAATTTCAAAAGGCACCACAAAGTCGGTGAACAATACCTTGCCGAGGTTTTCTACCAGGCCTACGCCGGGGTTTTCCGCTTCAGGTATTTGCAGGGCAATACCGCCGCGCATGGCGCCGACCAGTGTCACCAGCAGCAAACCCGAGGCAATGGCCCCGCTGAGTTTCCATAAATTGGACTTTTGCGGTTCCGTATCCCTGCTGAGGTTGAGCAGCATGAGTACGAAGAGGAAAAGCACCATAATGGCGCCGGCGTACACAATGATGTGCACCACCGCCAGAAACTGTGCGTTGAGCAGGATGTACTGACCTGCAAGGGTGAAAAACGTGAGGATCAGGAACAGGACACTGTGCACGGGATTGCGTGAAAGCACCATGAGCAATGCCGTAATAAGTGATATCACGGCCAGGGTCAAAAAGATGTAAAGTGTCATCTATAATGCGTTGGTTTCGCTGTCAATAAGGTTGGTTTCCTGCGGGTTAAAACAAAAGGAGCCAGAAAAGATAAACGCCATAGGAGGCGGCAAAAATAACACCTTCCGTTCTCCCAATCTGGTTCCTGGAGAATATTCTGGTTGCAACAAAAAGCGCTATCGAAGCGGCTATCATGACAAAAGCGTCTTTATTCGATTCGGCAGCATGGTACGGCAGCGGTTTAATGGTCGAGACGGTTCCAAGGATGAAAAAAACATTAAAAATATTAGAGCCTACCACATTTCCGATGGCGATATCCGCTTTTTTCTGCCGTGCTGCGATCACCGATGTTGCCAGTTCCGGCAAGGACGTTCCTATTGCTACGACCGTCAATCCGATTACGCGTTCACTGGCGCCCCAACTTCTCGCCATGGAACTGGCGCCATCCACAAAAAACTTTCCTCCCCAAAACAATCCGGCCAATCCGCCCGCTATAAACAAGATTGATTTCCACAGCGGCATCATGGAGACATCTTCTATTCCTACCGTCGGCTTTTTGGCTATTTCGAACGTATAAACCATAAAAATGGCCATAAATCCCAGTAAAACCATTCCATCTGTTCTCGATATCCATCCTTCCGGAGATCCATCCAGCCATTGATCATTGGCTACCACAAACAATACAAGCGCTGCGAGCAAACAAAGCGGTATTTCTTTCCAAATGGTGCTGCTTTGCACATTTACCGGATAAATAATGGCCGTTATTCCAAGAATCAACAGGATGTTGGCAATGTTGCTTCCTAAAATATTGCCGACCGCAATGTCCGGCTTTCCCTCCATCACCGAAAAGTAGTTGGCTACCAACTCCGGAGATGAGGTTCCCAGCGCCACAATCGTTAATCCGATAACCAGATCCGGCACATTCAGCATTTTTGCAATCGAGGATGCTCCGCCTACCAATCCGTTCGCTCCCAGCAGTACCATCACCAAACCGATTCCAAACCAAAGGATATCCATCATTGCTGCATTGTCAAATCTAAACCGGCTGCGCTTGTTTTTTCTCCAGAAGGTGCCGCTGCCGCTTGGTCACGTCGATCCGTTTTTCCGGCTCGACGCCTTCCACCAGCATGTCTTTTCCAAAAATGAATTCCTGGCGCACATAATCCGACGGTACCGTGCGGTCGGTGAGGAAAATTGCCTCTTTCGGGCAGGCTTCCTCGCACAGGCCGCAGAAAATGCAGCGCAGCATATTGATTTCGTATACGGCAGCGTATTTTTCCTCCCGGTACAGGTGCTCTTCACCTTTTTGCCGCTCGGCCGCTTCCATCGTAATGGCTTCTGCCGGACAGGCTACGGCGCACAGGCCGCAGGCGGTGCAGTTTTCACGCCCCTGCGCATCGCGCTTGAGCACGTGCCAGCCGCGGTACACCGGCGCGAATTCGCGGTGCTCCTTCGGGTAGGACGTTGTGTTGCTGCGCCGGAAAAAGTGTTTCAACGTGGTCCACATTCCTTTCAGAATAGCCGGCAGGTAAATGCGCTCCATGAACGTCATTTCCTTGTTGACTACCTGTTTCGACCTTTGTGTTAGTTGCATATATTTTTGATTTGGATCACTGTCTTAATTTTCTCACCCTCTCACCCTCTCACCCTCTCACCCTCTCACTTTCTCACTTTCTGTTATTTTCCCCACAGTAACACGCCCAATCCCGTCAGAAGCATATTCAGAATAGCCAGCGGAATAAGCGATTTCCAGCCCAGGTGCATCAACTGGTCGTAGCGGAAACGCGGGAGCGTCCAGCGGATCCACATGAACACGAAAATGAAGAAGAATATCTTGGCAAACAGCACGATCGGACCCATCAGTCCGCCCAGCCAACCCGGATCGACACCCGGGAAGTTGTAACCGCCGAAATACAGGCAGGAAATGACCGTGCAGGAAATAAACATGTTGATGTATTCCGCGAACAGGAAAAAGCCGAGTTTCATCGAACTGTATTCCGTGTGGTAGCCGCCGATCAGTTCGGTTTCGCATTCCGCCATATCGAACGGCGCGCGGTTACATTCCGCCAGGGCGCATACGAAAAACAGGATGAAGCCCAGCGGCTGGTATAGCACGTTCCAGCCGAAACCGGTTTGTTGTTCCACAATAGTGCGCAGGCTCAACGAACCGCTCAGCATGATCACGGCGATGAGCGCCAGGCCCATGGCCAGTTCGTACGAGATCATTTGCGAACTTGCGCGAATGGCGCCGTACAGGGAATATTTGTTGTTGGAAGCCCAGCCGCCCAGCATGATGCCGTACACGCCGAGCGAAACGAAGCCCATAATGTACAAAATGCCGATGTTGATGTTGGTCACCTGTAAGTCCATATTGAGACCGCCCAGTGTCAGGGTAGTGCCCCAGGGAATCACCGCAGAGGTCATCAGCGCCACGAAAATGAAAGCGCCGGGCGCCAGAATATACAGCCAGCGTTCCGACTGATTGGGAATAAAGTCTTCCTTGGTAAACATTTTCACACCGTCGGCGATCGGCTGCAGCAATCCCCACGGGCCCGCATTGCTCGGTCCGAGGCGGTCCTGCATGAAAGCGGCGATTTTGCGCTCTCCATAGGTGGAATACGCCGCCACGCCCAGCGTGATCGCGAATACCGTGACGATCAGGCCCGCTTTCTGGGCGATCAGCACGAAGTCATATAACAGAATCATATCGATCATCTTGTTCCTTTATTTTGCTTCAATCCCCACGGATCAGCGTACGGTTTGAGTCGTTTCTTTATAATGTCCCTGGTTGATCACCGAATGGCGGTCGATCAGGCGTGCGCCATCGATGGTCCAGGCGTCCACGTCTTTGGTATGGAAACGGCAGGTATTGCAAATGAAATCGTGTACTTCGCCGTTCTGGTCCTTGCGGGCGGTCACGCGGTAAATTTCGTGTCCGTACATCCATACCACGGCTTTGCCGGAGCAGGTCGGGCAGTCGCGGTGCGCGTCCATGGGATTGAGGAACCACACGCGGCTTTTGAAGCGGAATGTACGGTCGGTCAGAGCGCCGACCGGGCACACGTCGATGACGTTTCCGGAAAAGTCGTTTTCAATGGATTTCTCAATGTAGGTGCTGATTTCCGCATGGTCGCCGCGACCGATAATACCGTGTACGCGGTTGTCGGTCAACTGATTGGCCACAAAAACGCAGCGATAGCACAGGATGCAGCGCGTCATGTGCAGTTTGATGTAGGGGCCGATATCGATTTTTTCGAAGGTACGGCGCTCGAATTCGTAACGCGTGCCGGCAGCGCCGTGCTCGAACGCGAGGTCCTGCAAGGAGCATTCGCCCGCCTGGTCGCAAATGGGGCAGTCGAGCGGATGGTTGAGCAGCAGGAATTCGACTACGCCTGCGCGGGCTTTCACCACCTCGTCGCTGGTGATGTTGGCCACTTCCATGCCGTCCATCACCGTCGTCTGGCACGAAGCCACGAGTTTGGGCATGGGGCGCGGGTCTTTTTCGGAGCCTTTCGTCACTTTCACCAGGCAGGTACGGCATTTGCCGCCGCTGCCTTTCAGCGTAGAGTAGTAGCACATGGCGGGCGGCACAATGTCGCCGCCGATCTGCC
>JAKQJD010000513.1 GCA_029561355.1 Bacteroidota bacterium
AAATGGTACGGAAATCAGCGTGCTTCCTGCCATGAGATAGCAATAGAAAATAAAATGTTCAGCATAATTGACGTCCGCTTTTCGGTTAAACCACCTGGATACAAGTGCCAGAAATGGAATCATCGTGATGTAAATCACACTAATATTTGAAAACACCCAGTCCGTGTATGCAGCCGATTGCTTTTGCCCGCTAAATGAAGACATCGCCGTTTCCATATTCTGTCTGGAAAAAAGGAGCAGCGAAGCCGCCACCACAATCAGGAGGTAATTGAGCGGTTTGGTGTAATTGACCCTGTGCCCGTCCAGGAACGAGCGCGCCATGTTGCCCGGACCTTTCAGCAGATCGACGGTGGTATACATCAAACCTTTGTCCCAAAAGGTGAATTTTTTAATCAGGTCGGAAACCACCGTACGCCAGGTGATGCGTTTTACATTGGCTTTCTGGCCGCACTCATAACAGTATTTGCCCTGAAAAACCGTATTACAGTTCCTACAATTGGTCATCGTTTCTTTCAATAGTTCAGCGCAAATAAATGAAACATCTATCTTTTCTCCTGCTCTTTCTTTTCTCCGCCAACAATGTGCTGCGTGCACAGGCCGATCTGGAAAAACAGATCCAGACGCAGATGATCCTGGCCGAAGACGGCGACGTAATTACACTGCCTGCCGGTAAAATCGAGTTGAACAGCACGCTTTCCCTGGACGGCAAAAACAATATTACAATTCGGGGCAGCGGACAGGAAAAGACCATTCTGTCGTTCAAAAAACAAACCCAGGGCGCCGAAGGAATGAAGATTACCAATGGCCAAAACATTGTCCTTGAACACTTTACGATAGAAGATTCGAAAGGTGATCTGATTAAAACCCAGACGGTAAACGGCCTGCAATTCCGCGATATCACTGCCCGGTGGACCGGCACGCCCCAGGCCTCCAACGGCTCCTACGCGCTGTATCCGGTACAATGCCAGAACGTCCGCATCGAACGCTGTACAGCCATCGGCGCCTCCGATGCCGGCATTTACGTAGGCCAGTCCGACAGCGTGTGGGTAACCCAGTGCGTCGCCAAAAACAACGTGGCCGGCATCGAAATCGAAAACACTACGCATGCCTGGGTCTGGGAAAACAAGTCTTTCGACAATACGGGCGGCATCCTGGTATTCGACCTGCCCGACCTGATGAAAAAAGAGGGCGGACACGTCAAGGTGTACGACAATCTCATAGAGCACAACAACTACAAAAACTTCGCCCCAAAAGGCAATATCGTGGGCAAGGTACCTCCGGGAACCGGCGTCATGATTCTGGCTACCAACGACGTGGAAGTTTACCGAAACAACATTACGGGCAACA
>JAKQJD010000516.1 GCA_029561355.1 Bacteroidota bacterium
TGCCCGATCAGCGCAAGAGCAACAACGCCAATTACCTGGCCGACCACCACAAAAATTTCGTGGCATCCATGCAATCCAACGACGCTTCCATTCTCAAATGCGGTATCGAAACAGGCGCCATCGCTGCCATCAATGCGCACATGGGCAACGTAGCGTTTAAAACAGGCAGAAAAGTGTACTGGGACGCCGCAACCGGCGGTTTTAAAAACGATGCGGAAGCGAATAACCTGATCAGGGCACACTATAACAATGGCTGGAATCTTCCTAAAATGTAACTGAAATATATGAGAATATGAGGATTAGAGTATTTGAATCAGATACTCAAATCCTCATATCCTCAAAAAGCGCTGCAACTAATTACTAACAACTAACTATTGCTATGAAATCCTTCTTTTTTATCCCGGCATTCCTGTGTCTGGGCCTTTCCTGCATTGCGCAAAACATCAACCCGAAGTATGATTCCACGCTTGCCAAAACATTCGGCGGAGACGACTACGGCATGAAGATGTACGTGCTCGTGATCCTTAAAACGGGTCCGGTGGTCATTGAAAACAAGGAAGTGCGCGACAGCCTTTTTGCGGGGCACATGCAAAACATCAAGCACCTGGTCGACATCAACAAGTTGATTGTGGCCGGTCCGCTCGGCAAAAATGACCAGACCTACCGGGGTATCTTCATCCTCGACGTGAAGACTTTCGAGGAAGCCAACGAGTTGCTGGCTCTTGATCCGACTATCAGGGAAAAACTGCTCGAACCCGAATTGTTCAAGTGGTACGGCTCCGCTGCCTTGCCTGACTACCTGAAAGCCTCGGAAAAAATATCGAAATACCACCATTAAATGAGGATTCGAGGATTTGAGGATTTGAGCGGCCACGCTTCGCATCCTCGCATCCTCAAATCCTCGAAAAAAAACAACCATGATTGTCAAACTTGCAGAAGGAACCCTCAAAACCAAATACGGCACATACCGCGAAGCCTTGTATTATGACGGTCAAAAGGAATCCATTGCCATGACCCTGGGCGATGTAGCGGACGGCGAGGCCGTTTTATGCCGCATCCATTCTTCCTGCATTTTCGGGCACGTATTCAACAGTATCGAATGCGATTGCCGGGAACAAATGGAAATTTCCCAGCAGCTCATCCAGCAGGAAGGTAAGGGCGTGATCATTTGGATGGACCAGGAAGGCAAAGGCAACGGGCACTTTGCACTTCTGAAAAGCGTGGAACTCAAAAGAAAGGGTTTGTCTCAAGGGGATGCTTATGAAGCAGTCGGTTTTAAACGGGATGCGCGGGATTTTTCAAAGGCCGCAGAAATTCTACAGGACCTGAAAGTTCGTTCCGTTCGTATGCTGACCGATAACCCCGGGAAAGTGGAGACGTTAACCCGGCATGGTATAGAGGTGGTCGGGATTAAACCCGTTGTGTTGTAGGGCGGCCCAGGCGTAGTGTCGGGGTGACTTCAAGTCACCCCGACACTACAAGGTTCGGAGATTTCTGTATTCGTGTAGATTGCTCAATATACCCGGGCTGCTGCTATACCACTTTTGCTTTTCTTTGGTTTGCTCAACCTGTAAATGCCGCCAACCTGTGCGCCCAGGTTGATATACCGCTGCGCCACCGTGTTGTTGGTATTCGAAACCGGATGAAAAGGTATCTGTACGCTTCCCGACAACTGCCAGTACATGCGATCAGTCATTTTCCATTCGTAGGCATAAGCGCCCCAGACACCCCAGCCCGTTTTGTGGCGGAACATGTCATCGTAGCCGTAACTGCCGTGCCTGTACGTAGTCGGCTCATTTTCATCATTATAAATGGTCGCATTGGCACGGAAAAACAGGTTCACATCCAGGCCTCCTGAAAACTCCCGGCGCGTCCTTCTGTCTGCTATCCGTCTGCCTATTCCGAAGGGAACGTTGAGAAAATAGTAATGATTGAACGCGGTATTGGAGTACACTGTAGTTTTGATAACCGGTTTACTACCTGTGGTTTGTGTAATAAGATTTCCTGCCAGATCCACTGTTCGCGTCAAAACGCCGTTGATGTATTCGACTTCCTGCTGAATGTAATCGAGGTGAAATTTTTCGTTGATCTGCCTGTAATTCAGACCCGTTTTTATGACGAAACCTTTTTTCGTTGCTACCGTATAATACATGCCTGCCGTATAGGATTCCAGCACGTGTTCGGTTTCTTTTCTGCCTTTCAGGTGTTCGGTTGTTGCCTCTCCTTTCCCCATGTGTGAAATACCCAGTCCGGGGCCGGCCAGGATGCTGAACTCATGTTGCAACGATAATTTCCTGTGTTTCCTGCGGCGCTTTTTGGATGGGTCATCATTCGGATCAGCCAGGGCAAATAACCGTTCTTTCTTTTCATCTTCCTGCACGGGAAGCACCCTCGATTTGGGAACGGAATCGAGTGAAATCACGTGGTCGCTTCGTCCGGCGGGCAACAAGGCGAGGAATGTTTTCTCCGGCGAATTCAAAATGACTGCCCGTTCTGTTGCCACCGGACCGGCAGGTTCCTTCTTTTCAGGAATGGAAACCTTACCGGTTGCCGGTTGACTCGCAGAAGGAAATTTATTTGTTGAATTACCCGACAACGCGTTATCGATCGTATGCGGTGTTGAGGAAAACTGGTACTCTTGATTACCGGAGGATTGTTCGGGCGCCAAAACCTTTCCGGCTATTTCAGCAGTGCGCTCTGCATTAGCCTGTTCCGGAATGCGATGCGTTGTACCCGGTTGTTGCCGGATGAACAGCAAAAGCAGGGCTACCCCGAGTGCGGCGAACAACCAGATGAATCCGCGCCTTTTTTTCTTCTTTTTGAGATGCGGCTCTATATTTTTCCAGATAGCATCGGTATCCGTTTCCGGCCGGTGGTTGCCGAAAAGCGTTTTGATCCTTTGCTCGAAATGACGTAGTTCCATGTTAATTATTCAGTGCTGCTGTCTTGAGAATAATGTCCTGCAACGCACTTCTCGCGCGGGTCAGCAGGGTTCTTGAATAACTTTCAGCGATATTCAGTTCCTGGCTGATTTCCGCATGGGTGTAACCGTCCAGTATGCTCAAATTGAATACAACACGTTGGTTATCAGGCAATAAATAGAGGGCATTTAGAATTTCTTCCACTCCCATCCTGCTGAAAACATCCGGAATTTCGGCAGGATCCAGCCCCGATTCCAGGGATTCCAGTTGCACATTCTTTTTGCGAAATTTTTGCAGGCAGACGTTGATGGCAATGCGGCGACACCAGAAGTGAAACTCTTTTTCACCGCCCCTGAATTGTTCGATGTTGTTGAAGACAAGAATCAATGCCTCCTGTACCTGATCCTGTATGTCGGCAGCCGAGCGCACATACCTTTTGCAAACCGATGACAGAAAGGGCGCCAGCAAATCGACCATTTGCCGTTGCGCCTTTCTGTCGAAGTTTTTGCACTGTTTCAGGATCTGGTTAAAATCAGGCTGCATTCAGATTTCTTTTTTAACCTTGAATATGCCGGTTACGGTGTGTGGAACATTCTGGGGGTCCAGTGCGGTACAGGTCAGATTTCCGACAATTAGGTTGCCATAATCGCCTGTAATGTTGACAGTTATGCCCGGGCTCCCTGCATAAAGGAAAGGATAAGAAGGCAATTCCGGCGCATCATAGGTATACATAAATGTGTTGCTTGTGTAGGTGCCCACGCCCGCATATTCCTGTATGTTGATACTGAAAAATCCGCCGATTGTAAGTCCTTCCAGCACCAGCCAGTTGGTGGGTTCATTGTTTTTCAGGAAAAACCGGGTGGGCGCCAGGTTGTAGGTGCTTCCATCTACCTGAATGGTTAGGAAATCGGCCGGTTCTTCACAGGCGGTGAGTATGCCGAAGTCCACGTCATTTTCGTCGCTGTGAAACTGTACGGGTGTGGAACGGAAATTTGCCAGATCGTAACCGGTAATTTGAAGTTCCGGAAATTCAATACAATTCAGCGCCAGGTCGAAATCGAAAGCGCCCGAGGCATCCAGCGGGAAGAGGCGAACCTTGCCAGGGTATTCCACTGCCACCTGTCCGTTCAGCACAAAATTCCCGAAACAGTCTTTCAACTGTCCGCTGATGTGGATCTGGTATTGCTGCAGGGTTTGGGTCAGGTAAATATCACCCAAATCGGTATCGGCTGAAAACGGACCGATATTGGCTTCATATAGAATATTGCCGCAAAGGTCTGTTACCGTAATTTTTAAAGGAGCATCCTTCGGCACGGCGCCGCAGAAATAGCCGTTTATGTCTGTGTATCCCCAGTAAATAAAATTATTGCTCAGGTCTTCCACTACCACACGGGTGTAGAACGCAGGCGTGCTGTCGCTCTGAAAAAAAGTACCGGAAAGGCAGATGGGTTCAAGCGCAATATCGCAGTTCCAGAATCCACTTCCGTTCACGTTGCAGATATAGGAAGACGAGCCCGAATAATGGCAGGTGCCGTATTCCATCCAGCGCTCCTGTTGCAGGTCGAAATTCCAGAGGGCTATTTCCTGCGGCGCGGATGCCAGTAATTCTTGCGGAATAGGCATTTCAATGGCGACCGTTTCACCTGTACGGAGGAGGAGTTCATTCCCGTTGGCATCTTCCAGTTTGAGCGCCGTCATACCGAACGTTGACAATACCTTTTCTGCGCCCGAAGCATTTCGCGCCATCAGGGCGCCGGGCATAATATTGCCCAATTCGGGATCCGTCGGGTCGAGCCAGCGGGCGAACACGCTGGCTTTGCCGGAAAAAATTCCGCCGCCGGCATATCTGAGTTTATTAGGCCCGATAGTTATTTTGAGGCCGCTGGGCCAGGTCAGGGTGCCTCCTTCCACTGCGTCCAGGGTTTTGGAAGCCCCCTTTTGCATCATGGTTACCCGCACGTATTGCTGGCTCCCGCTGGTGTTGCCACTCATGGAACAAGCGGTGAAATATCCGTTTTTTCGTACTTCCACCAAAGCGGCGCCCTTGGGAGCATCAATGTTTTTCAGTTTGAAAAGGCCGTTCTCGTCGGTGGTGGTGTGGCTGAAGTATACGATCACCTGCGCGTCTTTAATGGGGTCGCCGTTTTCATCTACCACCTTGCCTTGGAAACTACTGACAACCAATACTTTAGGTGGTGGCTCCTCGTAAGTCACCTGATTGATAAGTTCATTTTTGCGGCAGCCCAGCAGCGACAGGAGGAGTAACAGAGGTAAAATGCGATTCAGCATTCCGGTAAGGTTTGTAGCGTTAATAATAAGGGTTCGTTTGGACTGTCCTTATCTACCAGAATGGCAAACGTCTGCAAAACGCTACAAACAATGTAAAAAAGAGCGGGTTTCGTTTTTTGTCTTTCGTGTTTGGACCAATGCTGCCGGAAGGTCATGTACGGCTCTAAACACGACAAACAAAAAACGAAACACCCAAAAAAGAACCCGCACCCAACGCCAGAGGCGATGAATACGGGTGTGATCATGGGAATTCCGGTTTTTGGGACAGCCTATCTTACAACTACAAACTGTTCTGAAACGAGTGTTTGCTTTTTGTTTCCTGTAACCTGCAACGTATATGTGCCGTTGATAACCGGATCGTTCAGTCGTATTTGCAAGACGCCATTTTCCAGTTGCGCCGGGCCTTTTTGCACTATTTTTCCTTCCATATCGTAAATCTTATACGTATCGAACTGCGGTGCATCACCGACCACCTGAAGCGTCAGATCTCCCGAAGTGCTGGGGTTGGGAAACAGCACCGTCGCGAAGGTGCTTTGACCAGGTTGAAATGTGCCGGTTGTGTTCAGATCCTGTGTATCGAAATACACGTTGGCGGGCGGTGTGTAATTGTTGCTTCCGTAGTTGAAAATGGCCAGCGGCCTGGAATATCCCTCGCGGAACATCGTATATCTGTTGGTTACGCCCGTGTGCTGGCCTTGCGTTATTCCGAATGCAGCCATCAAGGGAGCCGGTGCCGGTGCGCCATTCGCCGAGTAAAAACTATCTACCGCAAACTGTGCGGACCGTACCATCAGTACATCATAAGGAATGGTGGGGACACCATTTTCGTGGATCCGCATTTTGCCCCAACCGATCACGGTGTCTGTGCGAAAAAAGGAAAACACCTGCTGGAATGGGGTATTGTTCAGGCCGAAAGCGCTCACCGTGATATTGAGGTTGACAGAGCGGCGGCTGACAGAACTCCAGGACGACTGGTAAGTGGCGGGAAACTGCATGGTCTGCCGGCCGCCTTCATACACGTAGGTCTGCATCGGAAACACAATTTTATCATTGGCATTTCCGGTAAAATCGGTGAGCGGATATTCCTGTTCGCTTACGTAAATTCCGCGGTCGTACACACCGTTTTCATTGAAATCGAATTCACTGTAAACATAGTAACCCAGCGTATTGGTCAGGGATTTAAAATCCAGGACGTACACATCGATGCCTTCATCGGTGTAAAAAGGATCCGTTTCTGCTATAAATGGATTGGTGTATGTTTCGTCACTGGTAAAAGCGCTGAAATCCCAATTGCCATCGACGGCCGGACTGAGGGACGGCACCGTGCTGAGCGGTCCCAGAAAAACCTGGTTTTCGTAAACCGGAAAATTACTCTCCGTAATGGTAAAAGGCGTCTGGCCGGATATGCCGCCGGAAATGATCAACAAAAGGAACAGCAGGTAAATTTTTTGCATCGCAGAGTAGTTTTGTTTGTTAGATAATGGACGATGCAAATGTCCGGGCTACCCTGCGTTCGGGCAATAGAGGTTAACCATCATTCGAACAGGGTGTTTGGTTTTTCGTGTTTAGTGTTTGGGGAAACAGGTTGATTATCAATCACTTCCGAAAAACTAAACACAAAACCCCAAACACCCTACTGCGTTACCATTGCCCTTTGTGTTGCATGGCAAACCTGATCAGCGAGTTTTTTCCTTCCAGATTGAGTTTGCGGGCAATGTTGTGCCGGTGATTGTCCACCGTATAAACGCTGATGAAGAGCAGGGCGGCAATTTCTGCGGAGGTTTTTGCTTCGGAAACCAACTTCAGGACCACCTTTTCCGTGGGACTCAATACGCTATTGGCGTGGTGAACAGCCTGATTCTCCGTGCTATCCGTGTGCGCGGTCAGGAAGTGTTCCATGGCGGTACTCGTGTAAAATTTCCCGTTGCAAACGCTTTCCAGGCATTTAACCAGGTCGTCTATTGCATTGTCCTTCAACAAATAGCCGTGCGCACCCGCTTCAATCGCAGATTTGAAAAAGTGTTTTTCCTTGTGCATGGTCAGCAGCACAAACCTGGTCCGGTGCTTTTCGGCCGACACTTTTCTGCATACGTCGAGGCCGCTGAGCATGGGCATTTCCAGGTCCAGGATCGCGATGTCGGGGCGTAGTGACACGATCAGTCCATATGCTTCGGCCCCGTCTTTGGCTTCGCCGACGAGGTCGACGAAATCGATTTCCCGCAGAACGTCCCGGACGCCGTTTCGAAAAATCGGATGATCATCCGCAATGATGGTGGTATACTTTTTCATACAGGAATGCTGAAAATGAACTTGACGCCTTTGTTTGCAGCCGTTTCCATTGCAAAAGTTCCGCGCATCATTTTTACGCGTTCTTCCATATTGATAATGCCGAAAGAGCGGGCCGATTTTCGTTCGAGCAGCGATTTGTCCAGGCCTTTGCCATTGTCCTGCACGACGAGTTCTACCAGGCCGGGCTGAGCAGTGGAAGTCACCCGGATCGCGGTGGCGTTGGCATGTTTCAGGGCGTTGTTGATACATTCCTGGATGATTCGGTAACAATTAATCCTGGCTTCCCGGTTCAGTTTGCCGTCTATTCCCTGTAAATCGCTGCTGATAAACACGCCGCTGGATTCCTGAGCCAGTTCGCACAAGGCATCGACGGCCGAGACCAGTCCGTATGCTTCCAGTTGATTGGGATAAAGGTCTTTGGCGATGGTTCTGACTTCTTCCAGTGCCTGATCTATACTGTTGAGGAGTTGCGCGTCGGGTTCCGGAGCCAGCCGTTGCAGCCTGTTTTTAACGAACAGGATATTTTGCCCCACGCTGTCGTGCAGTTCGCGGGAAATACGCTGGCGTTCGTTTTCCTGGGCGGTAATGAGGTCGCGGGCGAAGGCTTCCTGCATTTTTACCGTTTTTCGCTGGTTTAAAAACCGGATGGCAAAGACCACCAGCACCACCAGTAACAGACTGATTACCAGTAAAATGCGTTGCTGGCGGATTTGCCCCGCCTTGATTTGCCGGTCTTTTTCCAGCAGGGAAATCGTTTTTTGCTTGGTCTCCAGGTCGTACAAACTGGACATGGCAGCCATTTTGCCGGCACTTTCCGCCTGGTAAACCGAGTCCTTTAATTCCTGGAAAATGCGCTGGTTTTTCAGGGCACTTTTATAGTTGCCGCGCGCTTCATCAATGTTCGACTGCAATTTGTAACATTCGTATATCCAGTCGTTCAGGTGGGTCTGCGTGGAAAGTTTTAATGCCTGTTGCTGGTATTGTTGTGCATGATCCAGATCGCCGAGGAGGAAGTAGATTTCACCCAGATGCTCAAATATCTGCGCCTGCATCATCGTGTTTTCCTGCAATTCGGGCCGGTGAAGCAATTGTATTTCATATTCCAGTGCCCGTTGGTATTCTCCGTTTTCTGCCAGCAAATTGGCCATATTATCGATGCCGTTGTGGATAAAGTCTTCGTCTCCTATTCGTTTGGCGGCATCCAGATTTTGCTCCGTTATACGTATTCCCCTCTTCACATCTCCCATAAGAGCAATATTGAAAGCGAGGTCGTAATTCAAGTGTATGGTATCGGAATAAGCGCCGCAGGCAATCGCGTATTGTTTGGCTTTCTCCAGAAACTCCTGGCTTTTCTCAATATTTCCCATCACCTGGTAAACATCGCCGATCAAAGAGGCCGACCGGATACGGTACACACAGTGGTTCGTTTTTTCGGCCAGTGCCAGGTTTTCGTAATCCACTTTCAGGGCGGCATCGAAAAGCCCCAGGAAATGCAGCCCCTGTCCGAGCAGCATATTCGCATTCAACAACAGTGTATCCGACTGTAGTTGCCCGGCAATATCGATCATTTGCCTGCTGTAATCTACCAGAACGGGCATGTTATCCGCTTTCGCTCCTTCAACAAGGGAGTCAAGCCGTTGATACTCAAGGTACAGTGCGTTTCGATTCAACTGGGCCTGCGCCACACTTTGAATCAGACAAATTAAAGCAAGCAAGCAGGATTTTCGGAACATTTGCCAATCCGTTATTATGGAGGAATTGGCAAAGAAAGCAAAAATGGGCCCATCTTTAAAACCCCGCCGCCGCGTATCTCAATTCGGAATGGTATCTCCCTTTGCTTCCGCTTTTTTCTTTTTCTTGAAATAACGGCGCAGCAGGAAATTATCCTGAACGGCGCGCAGGTTTTCATCCAGTTTTTTCGAACCTGTTTCCAGGTTTTTGAGTGTGCCTTTCAGGTTGGCGGCCGCCTGTTCGTCGTTGAGCAATACGCCGACGGGAGTGGTTTTGCTGTCGAGGTTTTGTGTGGCTTTGTTCAGGTTGGACGTGGTGGATTTCAGGTAATCGACGGCGGCGGTAGCCAGCACCATGGTTTGTTCCAGTTGACGTACGGAGGCCTGTACGCTGCTGAATACGGTAGTGTCGGTCACCAGGTCGTTGGCGAGGGTTCCTTCCTTGTTGAGTTTAGTCCCGTAATCGGCTACTGCGGCCGTCAGTTTTTCCGCATTGACGGAAGAGCGTTGCAGGGAAGCCATGGTAGCATCCATGGTTTTGTACAGGGATTCATCCTGAATAAGTTTGCCCAGCGAGCCCTGTCCGGATGCGATTTTGCCGCTGACGGCTTTAAAATCGGTGGTGATTTGCAGAAGATTTTGGTTGTTTTCCTGCAAAACGTCCATCATTTCTTCCGTAGATACCTGTTTTTCAATACCCAGCGCATCACCGTCTTCTACCGGTGCGGCGGCCTGGGTACCACCATAAATCACGATGATTTTGTTGCCGATCAGGCCATCGGTACTGATCTTGGCTTTGGCATCCTTCCGAATGAATTGCTGTGATTTTTCTTCCAGTTTCAGTTCGACCAGCACCCGGGAGTCGCCGTAAAAACTCAACTTTTTCACCGTACCGATTTTCACGCCGGAAAACCAGACGTTGTTGCCGGCCTGCAAGCCATTTACGTCATCAAAAACAGCGGTGACCTCCACTTTTCTTGAAAAAGTACTGTGGAGGTTGCCGATGGTGAGAATGCCGCCCAGCAGAAATAAAATTCCCAGAAATATGAACAGGCCGACGATGACGGCGCGCTTTTTTGGTGTCGTTTTCATGACTATTCAATAAAGTTGTAGTTGTAAAAATTTTTGACTTCCGGATCATCCGAGGTGAATACCTCTTCAAATGTTCCGCCTTTGGCCACCTTTCCTTCAAGCAGCATCACAATGCGGTCGCCGGTCGCTTTTGCACAGGCCAGGTCGTGTGTGATGATGATGGCGCTGGTATTGTAACGTTCTTGTACTTCGTTGATGAGGTTGTTGATTTCTATACACGTCACGGGGTCGAGACCGGCAGTGGGTTCGTCGTACAGCATGATTTCCGGTTTAAGCATGAGTGTACGGGCGATACCGATCCTTTTGCGTTGTCCGCCCGACAATTCTGCCGGCATGCGGTCGATTTTGTCGAGCAGTCCTACGGCATCGAGTGTTTCTTTCACCATTTTATCCACTTCCGAGCGGGTGGCTTTTGGCAGGTTGCGTATCATGGGGAATTCGAGATTTTCCCGGATACTCATGCTGTCGTAGAGGGCACTGCTTTGGAAGGAAAAGCCGAGTTTCAGCCGCAGGGCACGCAGTTCGTCTTCAGAAATGGTATCGACTTCCTTTCCGAGCACGTCGACACGGCCCTTGTCAGGAGGCAACAGGCCTGCGATGATCTTGATCAGTACGGATTTGCCGGTGCCGGAACGACCCAGCACCACCACGTTTTCCCCTTTAAATACGTCGAGGTCGATACCCTGTAAAACCTTGAGCGCTCCGAAGGATTTGTACAATCCCCGGATGGTAATCACGCGTTGAGTGCGGTCTATGCTGTGTTGGTTTTCCATAAGGTTTTAAAAATATCTGATCCAGTTCGACACCTGTACGATGACGAGTTCTTCTATAAAAATCAGGAACATGGAAATGACGACGGAAGTATTGGCGGCTTTGCCCACACCCTGGGTGCCCTGGGCGGCATTGAAACCTTTATAACAGGCTACAACACCAATGGTAAAGCCGAAAGAAAAGGCTTTTACCAGGGAAGTGCCCAGGTCCAGAAAACTGATCTGTTCGAAGGCATCGGCAAAAAAGGTAACAAAACTGGTTTTTTCATTCTGGTGCACATTCAGAAAGGAGCCCAGCAGACCGACAAAAGCGCAATACATGGCCAGAACAGGAATCATAAAAGTGCTGGCAATGATCCGCGTAACCACCAGGAACTTGAACGGACGGGCGGCCGACACCTCCATGGCGTCGATTTGCTCCGTTACTTTCATGGAGCCAAGTTCGGCGCCGATGTTGGAGCCCACTTTTCCCGCACAGATCAGCGCCGTTACCAATGGCGCCAACGCACGCACCATGGCAATGGCGATCAGCGAAGGTAGCCAGGAGGTAGCACCGAAGACTACCAGCGAGGGGCGCGATTGTTTGGTGAATACTATACCCGTGACAAAGCCGGTGAGGGTAATCAGCGGAAGCGATTTGTAGCCAATCTCGTAACACTGCCTGATAATTTCCTGGAAATCAAAAGGGGGACGTACGGCCTGTTTCAAAAAGCGCAGTATGAACCGGTAGGCGTCGTATATGCCTGTAAACAGATCTTCCAATCTGTCTTTGATGCCCGGTTTTTTTAATGTCTCGTCTTTCAAGGAATTCGTTTTGAACTGAAATGAGTGAATGCTGCACGGCATAGCAATCAAAACTGTGTGCCAACAATAAGTATGTGTACCTTTTACTGGCGTGTGCAAATAATTCCCCAATTCGGGAACCGGGATTTTACACCCCGTACAAAATCAATTATTTTATTCATTATGCCGCCTCTACCCTACTTTAGCGCATTCGATAAATCTATTTGAAGCAATGGAACAAAACCAACTTGATCAAACCCCTGCACCCGTCATTCGTAAAGTTTCCCTCACAACCGCCACGTTCATCGTTTCGGGCAGCATGATCGGCTCGGGTATCTTTATCGTCAGCGCCGATATGAGCCGGGTGCTGGGAAGCCCTTTCCTGCTGATACTTGCCTGGGGGATCACGGGCGTCATGACCCTGATTGCAGCGCTTTCCTATGGCGAACTGGCGGGCATGTTTCCCAAAAGCGGCGGACAATACCAGTACCTGAAAGAATCGTACGGACAAATGGTGGCTTTTTTGTTCGGCTGGGCCATGTTCGCTGTGATACAAAGTGGAACGATAGCGGCCGTTGCCGTAGCATTTGCCAAATTTACGGGTGTACTGGTGCCGTCGCTCGGCCCCGACAATATCCTCGCCGATCTTGGATTCGTGCGCATTTCAGCCGCACAATTGCTGGCGATTGCTTCTTTGTTCGTACTCACCTGGCTGAACACCCGCGGGCTTCAAACGGGTGCGTTTATCCAGAATGTACTGACTACGCTGAAAGCCTTGTCCCTGGGCCTGCTGATTATCCTGGGACTTCTTATATTCCGCAATCCGGAAATCGCCGCTCAGAATTTCGGCAATTTTTTCTCCAATATCAAATCCACGGAATCATTGGGATTGATCGGGATTTGTTCCGCGATCGGTGTGGCGATGGTCGGTTCGTTGTTCAGCAGCGATGCCTGGAATAATGTGACGTTTATTGCCGGCGAGATCGAAAACCCCAAACGCAACGTACCGCTGGCTCTGGCGCTCGGCGTAATCGGCGTAACGGTGTTGTACATGCTGGCCAATTTCGCTTATCTGAGCGTACTACCCTTCTGGGGCGACGCAACGGGCGCCGGCGTTCTTGAAAAAGGTATTCAGCACGCCACGCAGGACCGGGTCGGGACGGCGGCGCTGACAGCCATGCTCGGTCTCGGAGGCGGCGTTTTAATGGCCGTGATCATCATGATTTCTACCTTCGGCTGCAACAACGGGCTTGTATTATCGGGCTCCAGGTTGTACCAGTCGATGGCTACCGACGGCTTGTTTTTTGATAAAATGAAGGACCTGAATGCAAATGGTGTTCCGGCGTTTGCCCTGTGGGTGCAGTTTGCCTGGTGCGCGGTGCTGTGTCTTTCCGGGAAATATGGCGACCTGCTCGATTATGTGATGTTTGCAGTTATGTTGTTTTACATCCTCACTGTTTGGGGCATTTTTATCCTGCGCAAAAAACGACCGGAAATCGAACGGCCGTACAAAGCCTTCGGCTACCCGTTTTTGCCCGCACTGTATATTTTGCTTGCTGCGCTGTTTACTATCAACCTGCTTTTTACAAAACCGCAGTTCACCGTGCCGGGGCTTGTGATTGTTGGATTGGGCTTTCCGCTGTACTTTTGGGCCCGGGGGAGGAAATGAGTGTTTCGTTTTTTGTGTTTCGTTTTTAGGAGGGTACTATATGCTGGAAGAGATTTCAATTTTATTGATTGACGACGATCCTGATGATCAGGAAATATTCTCCTTTGCCTTGCAGGAGGCGAATGCACATGCCGTTTGCACGTTTGCAAATGACGGACTGCAAGCGTTGGAGAAATTCCAGTCGGATGATGATTTTACGCCGCAACTGATCTTTGTCGATGTGAATATGCCGCGTATGAATGGTGCGGAATGCCTGGCCGAAATAAAAAAAATGGACCGGTTGAGGCATATCCCGGTTTTTATGTATTCTACTTCTGCCGAACCGGAGATTATCAAGGAATGTATTGATCTGGGCGCCACCGGCTTTATTCAAAAGTATACGGACACGGACTTGCTGGAGAAAGCATTGCTGAAAATTATGACGTCGATCCATTTTTCATAAAAAACCTTCCTGTTTGCACCTTGTTGGCAAGCATTTTTTAGTCATATGGCAAAATAATTTTTCATATGCAAATGGGAAAAAATATCCCCGAGTTTCTTTCAGGCGGAGGGGAAATGGGAGAACGCATCCGAAATTATGATTGGAGCACAACGCCCCTGGGGCCGCCGGAGCAATGGCAGCAAAGTCTGAAAACCTGCGTCCGGATTATGCTGACTTCTTCGCAGCCGATCTGGATCGGCTGGGGCAAGGAACTGATCAAATTGTACAACGACCCGTACAAGGCGATCGTTGGAGGCAAACACCCGCAGGCACTCGGGCAGCCGGCTTCCGTAGTGTGGAAAGATATCTGGAAGGACATCGCGTCCATGCTGGAGCGGGTGATGGACCAAAACGAAGGCACTTACGTGGAGTCCCAACTGCTCATCATGGAGCGCAATGGTTATCCGGAAGAAACGTACTACACATTTTCCTACACCCCTATTCCCGGTGATGAAGGCGGCACGGCGGGCATGTTCTGCGCCAACAGCGACGATACCGAAAAAATAATCAGCGAACGCCAGCTCAGAACACTCACCCAAATGGGTAAAGCGCTCATAGGTGCACAAACCGTCGAGGAGGTATACCGTAATGCCATTCACAGTTTGAAGGGAAACCCGGAAGATTTTCCTTTCGCCGCCATCTACGAAGTGGAACAGAATGGAAAGCACCTCATTCTTGCAGGCGAAACGGCCCCGTTGCCCAGAAACTTTTTTCCGGATGATGTATGCCTGGAAAGAGACAGCGACAAATTCCCATACCTGAGCACCGCAATCGAGGGCAAAAAACCGCTTGTTTTCAGCGGGATGCTTGAAACGTTTGGACCATTACCCTGTGGCCACTGGCAGCAACAGCCACATTCGCTGATGGTCATTCCGGTATTTATGACTACGCGCAAAAACCCTGTTGCAATTGTCCAGGTAGGCTTTAACCCGTACCGGAAAGCGGACGAGAAGTATCTCAACTATTTTGAATTAATAGCGGATCAGATTGCTACCGGCACCAATAATGTGCTGAATTTTGAAGCCGAGCGCAAACGGAACGAAGCGCTGGAGGAGTTGGACAGATCAAAAACCGTATTCTTTTCCAATATCAGCCACGAGTTCCGTACACCCATCACGCTCATGCTGGGGCCGCTGGAGGAATTGCTCCAGAAAAATGTTTCCGGCCTGGCAAACGAGGAGCGTCAGCACCTGGAAACCACCCACCGGAATGCCCTGCGCCTGCTGAAACTGGTGAATACGCTGCTCGATTTCAGCCGTATCGAAAGCGGGCGCCAACAGGCCAGTTACGTACGCACCAACATTTCAACCTTTACAGAAAACCTGGCGTCCAACTTCCGGTCCGTGATGGAAAAGGCCGGGCTGGAATTCAGCGTTCAGGCGGAGAAAATTGCCCGTCCGGTGTATGTAGACCGGCAGATGTGGGAAAAAATCGTTTTCAACCTCTTGTCCAACGCTTTTAAATTTACACTGGAAGGAAAAATCACGGTGCGCATTTCGGCAGAAGAGGAGTTTTTCTCCATGACGGTAGAAGACACCGGCATCGGCATACCCGAAAACGAACTGCCGCATATGTTCGAACGCTTCCACCGCATACAAAATGCAGTCGGAAGAACGTATGAAGGCACCGGTATCGGTTTGTCGCTCATTATGGAACTGGTCAAGATGCACGGTGGCGCCATTGGAGTGGAAAGCCGGGTCGGATCAGGTACTAAATTCATCGTAACCATTCCCTACGGAAAAAGCCATTTGCCTGAAGATCTGGTTTTTGAAACGGAAAACGTGCCCGAAGCGGATATTTCCAGTGCTTATCTACAGGAAGCGGGATTTATAATGGACGTTTCAAATGACAGGCCGCAACCGTCGGAATCCCAAAAAAACAGCCGGGAAGGTGCGGTGCTGATTGTCGACGATAATGCAGATATGCGGCAGCACCTGGAATCGATTGTCGGCAAAGTTTATAAAACGGTGAAGGCTGTAAACGGCGCCGAAGCGCTGAAAGTAATGAACCGGGAAAAAATCGCGCTTGTTCTGAGCGATATCATGATGCCCGTTATGGACGGTGTAGAGCTGCTGAAACACCTGAAAGAGAATTCCGCTACTGCCGAAATTCCGGTTGTGCTGATCACTGCCCGCGCGGGTGAGGAATCCAGGATTGAAGGATTCGAAACCGGCGCCGACGACTACCTGGTAAAACCGTTTTCTGCCAGAGAATTGCTTGCCAGGATCAAAGTGCAGATGGAACTCAGCAAAAAAAGGAATGCTGTCAACCGGCAATTAACCGACCTGTTCGTACAGGCGCCTACGGCAATCGTTATATTGAAAGGTCCCGAATTCGTGTTCGAACTCGCCAACGACCGTGCATTGGAAATCATCAGCAGAACCAAAATGGAAGTTTCGGGGCGCAAAGCGGCGGAGGTGATGCCGGAACTGGCCGCGCAGGGTTTTATCCAACTCATGGAACAAGTGTATTATTCCGGCGAACGGGTGGTCGTGGAAGAAACGCCGCTGCGGTATACAAGTCACGGCCAGGAGGTGAGCATTTTTGTGAAATTCGTATTTCAGCCCCTGATCGATGAAGACGGCAGCATTTCCGGAATCATGATACTCGGAGACGACGTTTCTCCGCAGGTGCTCGCCCGCAAAAAAATTGAGGAGAACGAAGAAAACCTGGAGAAACAAGTGGCGCAGCGCACCGGCGAATTGCTGAAAGCCAACAAGGAACTGGAATCATTCAACTATGTGGCCAGCCACGATCTGCAGGAACCGCTCCGGAAAATTCAGACGTTCATCAACCTCGTGGAAAAGAACAAGGACAACCCGGAAGCGACGGAAAAATATTTCCAGAAGATCAACCAGTCCACTCAGCGCATGCGCGACCTGATCCAGTCCATCCTGGTGTACAGCCGGCTTTCAAAAACGGGTGAGGAACTGGTAGATACGGACCTGAACAAAATACTCAGCGATGTAACAAGCGACCTGGAGTTGCTGATGGAAGAAAAAGGTGCTACCATCCAAAGCGATCACTTGCCTGTTATTAAAGCCAATGCGCTCCAGATGCACCAACTATTCAGCAACCTGATCAGCAATTCGATCAAATTTTCAAGGCAGTCGCCCATGATCCGGATTCAGGCACAAGTGGTTGCAGGCAAAGAAATGAACCTTGCAGATAAAATAAATCCGCAACAACAATACCTTCGGCTGACCTTTCGCGACAACGGTATCGGCTTCGAACCGCGGTTCAAAGAGCAGATATTCAACCTGTTCCAACGCCTGCACGGCAAAGATGAATTCAGTGGTACCGGTATCGGGTTGAGCATCGTGAAAAAGATCGTCGAACAACACAACGGATTTATCGAAGCGGACTCCCAACCCGGTGAAGGCGCGGTTTTCAATATCTGGATACCGAACTAGTTTGAATCTACCTTTCATGAAACAATTTACACACGTTGCACTTCTGGTCTGTATCCTGATGTCCGGAATTGCATCCGCACAAACATCCGAAAAAAACAACGACCGCAAATGGTGGAAAGAAGCGGTGGTGTACCAGATCTACCCCAGAAGTTTTAAAGACAGCAACGGCGATGGTATCGGCGACCTCCGTGGAATCATTTCCAAACTGGATTATATCAAAAGCCTGGGCGTGGACGTGGTGTGGCTCAATCCCATTTACAGTTCGCCCAACGACGACAACGGCTACGACGTCAGCGATTACCGGAATATCATGTCCGATTTCGGTACTATGGCCGACTTCGACGCCCTGCTGAAAGGGATGCACGAACGCGGCATCAAACTCGTGATGGACCTGGTGGTCAACCACAGCAGCGACGAGCACGAATGGTTCGTACAAAGCCGGAGTTCCAGAACCAGCCCTTACCGCAACTACTACCACTGGTGGGATGCCGAAAAAGGAAAACCTGCGCCACGATACAGCCTGTTCGACATCAACCACGATGCCTGGAAATACGATTCGCTCACCAATGCGTATTACCTACACTATTTTTCCCGCAAACAGCCCGACCTGAACTGGGAGAACCCGAAATTGCGTCAGGAAATTTATGATATCATGAAATTCTGGGCCGAAAAAGGTATCGACGGTTTCCGCCTCGACGCCTTCCAGTTTGCTGCCAAAGACACGAATTTTCCCGTTTTCCCTGCCGGTTATGAAAAGAATTTCATCCAGTACTACGCCATGGGGGAACACCTGCACGACTATCTGCGGGAGATGAATGCCGAGGTTTTCAGCAAATACGACGTGATGAGCGTGGCGGAAGGCGCCGGCAAATCGTTTCAGGATGCGCACGACCTGGTAGATGCCGACCGCAAGGAACTGAACATGGCCTATGCATTTGATGCGGTGGATATTGCCAAACCGGAAGGTTACAGCCTCCTCCATTTTAAGGAGGTTTTCAGCCGCTGGGACAGCGCATTTGCCCAAAACGGATGGTTGTCCATTTTCCTGGCCAACCACGACCAGGCCAGAATGGTGAGCAGGTTCGGCAACGATACGCCGGCATTCCGCGACCTGTCTTCCAAAATGCTGGCGACGTTTATCATGACCATGCGTGGCACTCCTTATTTCTATTACGGCGACGAACTGGCCATGACGAATGCCGGTTTCGAGCGGATCGAGGACTACAAGGATATGCCGACGCTGAATGAGTACCAGTACCAGAAAAACACAGGCGGCGATTTGAAAAAATTCATGGAACAGGTCAAGTTCGGATGCCGCGACAACGGCCGTACACCTTTCCAGTGGGATGCCACACACAATGCAGGTTTTTCGAGCGGCACACCCTGGATCAAAATCAATACGAATTACAAGATCATCAATGCGCAGGCGCAGGAAAAGAATCCCGCCAGCACGCTGAATTATTTCCGGTCGCTGGTAAATGTGCGCAAAAAGAACCTGACGCTGGTATATGGCAAATACGAATTACTGGATAAAAACAACCCCAGCGTATACGCCTACACCCGGGAGGATGAAAGTGGTAAATTGTTGATTCTGTTGAACTTCTCTAAGGAAAATGCCCTGGCCGATATCGGAATGGATGTTTCAAAAAAGACGGTCCTGCTTTCAAATTACAAAGAACGCAGCCGCCCGGGTAAACGGAAAAACACGGTGGTGCTGAAACCGTATGAGGCAAAAATTTATGTGTTGAAATAAGGCTCCCAATTTGAAAACGTTTCTGGAAGGCTGGATAAACGGTACCATTAAGTTGTGAAACAATTCAAAATGAAATCAATTCTCTTTTCTCTATCCCTGTTTTTTGCTGCTGCGGCTCTTTACGCACAGCCGCCTGAAAAACCACTTCAAATTTCGCACCTCACCGGCGATTTTTACGTGTACACCACCTGGGGGGCATATAAATCGGATTTTGTTCCCGCTAATGGCCTCTACGTGGTCAGCAAGCAGGGCGTCGTTCTGATCGATACGCCGTGGGATACTACGCAGTTTCAACCCCTGCTCGACAGCATTTGGAACAGGCATCAACAAAAAGTGAGCGTGTGCATCGCCACCCATTCACATGAAGACAGAACGGGCGGACTGGAATTTTACAGGCAACATGGCGTCCGTACCTTCACGACCGTTCAAACGGATTTGATTAGCCGGAAAGAGCACCACAAGCGCGCGGAATTTCTGCTGCAAAACGATACGATATTCACCGTTGGAGGAATAACATTCCAGACGTATTATGCCGGTCCGGGGCATACGGTGGATAATATTGTAGTGTGGTTCCCGGGTGAAAAAGTGCTCCATGGCGGGTGTCTGGTCAAAAGTACCGAGGCCTCAGACCTGGGCTATATCGGGGAAGCCGATCTAACAGCCTGGCCGGGCACTATTCGGAGTATTCAAAAAAAGTACGGAAAAATACGTTTCGTTATTCCCGGGCACGGGGATTGGCACAGTAAAAAAGCGCTGCGCCATACTTTGAAACTTTTGAAAACGCATCATAAATAGGGATTCAGATGCTATCCTGCACTGGCGCGCCAGATCAGCACTGCATTGATCAGCACATACAAAGACACGATAGCCACGTACGCCCGCCGGTCGAAACGCAATGCCTGTTGCTCCCTGCCGTTTTTCCAGATGCGCAGGGAAATCACGGAAAACACAATACAAATCAGCAGGAACAGGTACGTCAGGATATGAAGTTTGTCGACCAGCGTAAAGGTTGTCGACTGCGGCAGGATGGAATCCACGATGTATTTATTGCCCACCGCAGCGAAAAGACCGCCTACCGAAAGCCCGAAGCGCGGATCCACCTCGATCGGGTCGATAAAAAACACGAGGGAGGAAATGAAGAAGGCCACATACAAGCCGGTGAAAAGCGAAAAAAACAAACCCCAACTTTTGCGCTGTACCAGTATGTTCAGCGTCGCGTGCGGGTATTCGCTACCGCCCGACAATGTTGGATCGCCGTAAGAAGTCGGATATTTTTTGCTGCCGGTGGTCAGGCTGAATTTCCTGACGTCCCAGTTGGATATTTTGATCAGGTCGTCGTAGCGCGTATTGGCGGTGTCGGCGAGGTACACCATCGACTGTATGTCGTTGTTGCTGTCTTCCAGTTCGATGGTCATTTGCTGCTGGTCGAACGGAAACCGGCTGATGTCCCAGTCTTTTTTGATGACAGCATGTATTTTTTTGCCGGCCCAGCACATGCCACCTTTTATTTCAAAAAAATCGAGACTTGCATCCACTTCCTTGGCGTTGGATATCTCCAGCGACTCCAGCGGTTTCAGCAGCGAGTCGCGGTAATTGAACCATACCCAGAACTCGGTGGAAAAACTTTTTTCGCTGAGGTTGATGTCGTACAGGTCGTTGATGAAGGCGCCGATTTTGACCGTATCGGCCTGGGCGCGCAGCGCGCCGGGAAGCGCGGCGAAGCAAAGCAAGAGGATAAAAAATGTTCTCATTCCGGGAGTTTGGATTCGTAAATAACCTTTGCTTCTCCATTGGCAATTTGCAGGCAGACGTATTTAATGTCCGACCCGTTCGGATAAACCCGAAGGACAAACCGGACTTCCGTGCTGTCGTCCGACCATTTGATTAAACTGGCATCCCAGTCGCCATCAGCCTTGAACAGGGAGCGTTTGGTTTCAACTTCTACCAGTTCGGGGCTGCAAACCCAAAGCGACATGCGCATTTCATTACAACTCAGGTAAAGTACGTATTTGCCGTCGGGAGAAAGGAATTCGTCGCCCATTTTCATTTAAATTTGAGATGTATGAGGTAAATCTTAATAGATAATCAACCCTCCCGGGCAGCACACCTAAAAAACCGGAAACAATCAAAGCGGTCTGAAAAAACTGAAAATGATCTTTCCATAGTTCCTGACGTCTACCAGGTTCGGGTGCTCCAGAAAATCCTGGTGCTGGTTGTGTTCCAGCACGAAAAGCCCCTCTTCGCTCAGCAGGTTTTTTTCAAAAATCAGGTTCGGAATAATGTCGATGGTTGGAAGATCGTAAGGCGGGTCGGCAAAGATATAGTCGTATTGTCCGGTGGCATGTTCGATAAATTTGAAAACATCCATTTGAATGACCTTAAACTGACTTTCAATACCCAGCGTTTCCACTACTTTTCTGACAAAACGCACAGCATCCGGAAATTTATCCACGTAGGTAACGTCTTCGCAGCCCCGGGAAACGAACTCGTAACCATGGCTCCCCGTGCCTCCGAACAGATCGAGCATTTTCACATCTTCGAAATCGATTTGATTGTTCAGAATATTGAATAACCCTTCCTTGGCAAAGTCCGTAGTCGGACGAGTCGGCCATTTATCAGCCGGCGGTGTAAAACGGCGTCCCTTGAATTTTCCTCCTATGATGCGCATGTATGGATGCTTAAATTAAACTAAAAACGTCGAACCAGTAATGTGAGGGCAGTTCGACGGCACTTTGCGGCAACTGTACCGACGAGGGCAACGGTGCAAAACGGATGGTGCGAAAGTAGCGTTTCAGCAGGCGGAATATTTCCGAATCTTCCACCAGATTCCCGCTCAGCACGAGAGGTATGTCCAGCGGATTCAGTTTGAACTGCTCGAACGCCAGCAGAATGAAATAAAGGGCGTCGTTGGCATGCTGGAAATGAAAACTATTAAAAAGCACCAGATTACGGCGTTCAAAAACGGTAATCTGCAAAGATTGAAAACGGAAATGAACAAATATCTGGTGTTCCGAATGGTCTGCAAGATGGTGAAACGACTGCAACAACGAATAAGAAAGGTGTTGTGTAAGTGCCTCTTTGGAACGGTGTTGCTCCGTCAGTCCTTGCAGGGACGTTTCCACGGCATACACCAGGTAGCAATCGAAAACGGGCAGGGATTCGTACGCATAGTGGTAGGAACCTCCGGGCGGCAGCAGAATTTTAAAATAATCGGGGAGGTGATCGGCATGGAACAGCCTGCGGGGCGTAAGCGTTACCTGCGGCTCGGCCCAGGCCCATTTGGACTGTTCAAAAGAGAGTTGCAAAGTGGCTTCCTGGCCCATCAACATCCGGATATGTTGTTCGGTATTCTCGCTTCCCTGGAAATTCCAGGCCTGCAATGCCCATACTTCGCCGGTTTCGGACAGAACAGCCAGACTCAACCCGTCAGCCCCGGCCACGATGAGGCGGCGGGAACGGGCGGCTGATTCGGCGTTCAGGCGCTTGTCTACAAAAGAAAAAACGGATTTATCCATGCTAAAAAAAGACCGGAAACCTGAGATCGGTACAGTCTGTGCGTAAAAGCGCGTGAATGTACTGCGAATTCGGATTTCCGGCCGTTTTGAGGGCGCTGATTGTGCGGATTTTTTGCGGATTCTGCGGAATTGGTGTTATTGAGTGGGAATTTTCGTTTTAAAACAGGAAGAACGCCCCAGTTTAGTCATCCAATCCGCTTGTTGCGCAAAAAATCCATGGAATCAGTGTACGCCTAATTTTTGGCGGCCACCAGGTCGCCGATCTTGCAGGCGCCATTGTAGCGCGCACCTTCTTCCACGATCATCGTTTTGGCGTGGATATTGCCTTCGATCACCGCACTGTCCATCAGGTGTAAGGCCTCCTTGATGTACAGATCGCCCTTGATTTTTCCTTTGATAGCGGCATCACGGGCGTGAATGTTGCCCTGCACGTAACTGGTGTCGCCCATGACGAAACGTTTGTCCACCTTCACTTCTCCGTGAATGGCGCCGTCGAGCCGGACGTTTTCATTACAGGCAAATTTACCTTCGATTACCGTACCTTTTGCAATAACCGTGGTGGCTGAACCTTCTTTGTCGGTGCCGTTCAGGGTGTTAGTGGCCGTAGTTTTTTCTTTTGTGTTGCTTCCGAACATAAGAAAACGGGTGTTTTGAAAAATTCTGGATAGTTATGTTTTGATACAACCGGATGGCTGCATCATCCTTTTACGAAGAATCATGCCAATTCCATGCTTCGGCAAGGGCGGTACTGTTGCAATGATCGCAAAAGTCGTAGTTTTGCGCTGATAAAAACAAATTAAATTTATATTATTTGTTGACTTTCAGTTGAATATGAATGTGATAATTTTAGCCATTGAATCTTCCTGCGACGATACTTCAGCAGCAATCATCCGGAACGGAGCAGTTTTATCGAATTGTGTGGCCAATCAGGAAGCGCACCGGCTCTATGGCGGCGTGGTGCCGGAAGTGGCCTCCCGGGCGCACCAGGCGAACATCGTTCCGGTGGTTGATCTGGCGATCAAAAAAGCCGGCATCGGCAAGGAAGAAATAACGGCTGTCGCATTCACCCGCGGACCGGGCTTGCTGGGTTCTCTGCTGGTGGGCACTTCTTTTGCCAAGGCATTTGCGCTGAGTTACGACTTGCCGCTGATCGAAGTTAACCATATGCATGCGCACGTGCTGGCACATTTTGCGGAAGATCCGAAGCCGGCCTTCCCGTTTTTGTGTCTGACCGTAAGTGGCGGCCACACACAGATCGTACTGGTACGCGATTACCTGGATATGGAAATCATCGGCGAAACCCTGGACGACGCCGCCGGAGAAGCATTTGATAAAACGGGTAAAATTCTGAACCTGGGCTACCCTGCCGGTCCGCTGATCGACCGCCACGCACAGCAGGGCGTCGTGCGTTTCAACTTCCCCGAACCGGCTATTGCGGGGTATAATTTTAGTTTCAGTGGCCTGAAAACCAGCATTTTATATTTTCTGAAAAAGGAGGTTGCCGCTGATCCCGACTTCATTGAACTCAACCTGAACGACATATGCGCATCGGTGCAGCACAGCATCGTCACCATTTTACTGAAAAAGCTGCGCAAGGCCGCCCGGGAAACCGGCATCCGGGAAATCGCCATCGCAGGGGGCGTCAGCGCCAATTCGGGTTTGCGGCGCGCGCTGGAGAAAATGGGTGTGCAGGAAGGCTGGAATACCTACGTTCCCGCTTTTCAATACTGTACCGACAATGCCGGCATGATCGGAGTGGCTGCCTATTACAAATACCTGAAGCAGGAGTTTTGCGGGCAGGATGCGGTGCCGTTTGCAAGATAGTTGAGGGTGTTGAGGGGGTTGAGAATGTTGAGGGGTTGAGGGGTTGAGAATGTTGAGGGGTATAGCGCCTGGGTCTGGTTGAAAAGTTAGAGTAGCCATCTCAACATTCTCAACCCCTCAACATTCTCAACCCCTCAACATTCTCAACCCCTCAACATTCTCAACCCCTCAACATTCTCAACCCCTCAACATTCTCAACCCCTCAACATTCTCAATTTTCTCAACAAAAAAAATGTCGAAACACCTTTACAGGCATTCCGACACAGGTAAACTCATCATTTGGTAACCAACACAAGTGTTGATGTAACAAGGCTTTGTGTTTTCAAAAGGTAGTTTTCAATCGGTAAACAGGATAGCCATAACTGAAGCCTTAACATTGGGGTCATACAGGGCTGTATGACAAATTTGGGTTTTGGGTTTTAGGTATTGGTAAGTTGGGGTGGTTTTTTGGGGCGTTGGGTGTGTTTAATTGTACTTGCTACAATTTTCCACGCTCATGCACACGTTTTCAAGTGGTTTGGGTGGTTTTCCGGGGAGTTGATTGGCTCGAGATTAGGATTCCGGGGTTAGCAGAATTTCTTTGGGCTCATGGTTTTCAATCGAAGCGATCGGGCGAAAACCCTGACAGTGGTCCGTCGTCGGCCCCCGCCTATTGACTTTTATCGGAGACACTGCCAGGTTTGAACTCGCTCGGGTTTGATGGGTGGTTTGTTGGAAGTCAGGTTTTAAGAGATTGGCCCTGGGGTGGTTTTTCAGGTACTGGCTTTTCAGGATGGTTTGGTTTCAAGGCTGATTTCTCAGGGCGTTTTCATCAGGTAGTTTGTAATTGATTTCCATTCCGTTTTTGATAGCACAAAGATGCAAGGGTGGGTGCGCTGGAGTCAAACACAGATTTTGAGATTACTTCCAAACCGTTGCAGTGATTTTCCACCTTTTTTTCAGACTTTTGCCATCATACATTGTCGCTTCAACAATGTAAAAACGCTTTTTTTGCTAAAAAAAGCCCATTTACCCGCCATTTCATGCACAATAGCCCGTTAGTACGTACCCTTCAATTGCTGACGCAGGAAGAGATAGAAATCCTGTATTTGTTTGTCCAGTCGCCTGTTTTTAATACGGTGAGGGCGGAGGAAACCCGCATTTTATTTGAATACCTGAAAAATAACTACCCTGACTTCACCAATCAGGCCTTGCACCGCGATCAGGCGGGGCGGCAAATCTTCCCGAAATCCAAAGATCCGGTGGCCGCTTTGCACCGCACCATGACGCAGGTGATGGGGATCGTGCGGAAGTTTATCACATTCCGGCACTGGAATGCGATGGACGAACCGGCGACCAGACAGGATGCTTCCATTGCGGAATCGCTGCACGATACGCGGCAGCGCCTGGCGCTCATGCGATTTTACAGCGAACGGCTGCATCAACAGAAATCGCCGGTGCAACTGGCGCCGCGTTCCGGGGAACCCACGGATGCGAAACAGAATCGCCGGGAGCGCAAGGCAGAAAATTTTTTCCTGAACTTGTACCAGCAGGCAAAAAAAGAGATCGACAACCACCGGCACTTCCACCATTTTGAAGAGTATGAATTTACAGATTTCCACTACTTCAAATTTTTGCTGGAACAGGAAAAGTCGTTTTACGAAAGCCTGCAGGAAAATCATTACAGCGACCAGAATTTCCTGCACACCATGGAAAGACTGGATGAATTTTACCTGCTCAACAAACTCGACCTGATGTGCAAACAAATGCACTATCAGCGCCTGGCAGAGATTTATGAAAAGGATTCGGACGAATACCAGCGCCTGCAAACCAACCGGGAGATCACCCGCCAACTGGCCGGTCTGCTCACCAAACACCATTACCTGCAAACACCCGCTATCCGGCTCTACTGCCTGATGATCGATTTCCTGACCCAGGACGACCCCGGGCAGGCGGATGAACTTTCCGAACAAATCGGACACTGGCTGAATGATCATTCCGATGTGCTGCCGAAGGACCGGCTCCGCGACTGCAAAATCATGCTGCGCAGCTTCTGGCCCAACCGCTACCGCGAAACCAAGGACCGGCGCTTTCTGGAACGGCTTTACCAGATACAGTTGGACCAGTTGCGTGCCATCGGCACCAAAGGCAATTTGCCCAGCAGCCAGATGCAGAATATCCTGTTCACCGCCCTGAAACTGGGCCGGGTGCACTGGGCGGAAATGTTTTTCAACGAATTCAAGGGGCGCATGACGGGCACGCAACAGCAGGAAATTATTTCCCAGATTTTTGAGTCGGCTCTCTTTTTTTACAAAAAAGAATACCAGAAATCGGCTAAAACGCTACCCCACTACCTCAACTACGGCGAACTCGACGATATTTACCTGTACGCTATCACCGCAACGCTGGACGCCCGCATCCGCTACGAAATGGACGATCTGGACAACGATTACAGCGAAAACATGCTCCGCGCCACCTCCACGCACATCCGGCGCGACGAAGCCATGCCCGCCCACCGAAGGGACCAAAGGGTTCGTTTTTTCAGTATGGTATCGGCGCTCGACAAACTGCGGCAACTACACAATCGCAAGGAAAAAATCGGAACCGGCCTCGCCAAAATCAGGAGTCGCCTGGACCAGGAAACGGTGGTAGACTGGGAGTGGCTGGAAGAAAAATACGCAGCCCTTGCGGAAGCAAGCCTTAGAGCACGTTGAGATTTTACTGTTGAGGCGAAGTCTGGAAAATTTCAACGTGCTCTTAAAACTGGAAGTAAATAAACGGCTGCACTTCGGAAGATTTGATCTGCATGACCAGCATGACCACCAGGGTGATCAGTGCCGCCTTGAATACCAGCGGAAGGGAAGTGACCATGCGTTGTCCCCATCGTTCTGTAGTGGGCGGCAGCATATGTAGCCCGTATCCCAGCGTCATCCAGAACATGACCGTGGCATAGCCGGCCAGGAAATCGGGAAATATCTCCGGCCGGAAGTCGAAAAATATCTGGTGCAACATGGATCGTACAATATCCAGGTTTTCGGCCCGGAAAAATATCCAGCAGAAGCACACGAAGTGAAAGGTCCAGATTCCGCCCAGCATCCGCCGGAATGCGCTCGGTTCCAGCCGGAACGTTTCTTTCCACCAGCGTTCTACCACCAACGCAGAACCGTGCAGACTCCCCCAAATGATAAACCGATTGGCGGCGCCATGCCAAAACCCGCCCAATACCATGGTGGCCATCAGGTTGAAATAGGTCCGGAAACGCCCTTTCCGGTTGCCCCCCAACGGAATGTACAGATAATCGCGCAGCCAGGTTGAGAGGGAAATGTGCCAGCGTTGCCAGAATTCCGTAACGCTGAGCGACTGGTAAGGAGAGTTGAAATTGGGTGGAAAATGGTATCCTAATAACAACCCGATCCCGATAGCCATATCGGTATAACCGCTGAAATCGCAGTAAATCTGCATGGCATATCCGTACACCCCGAACAGGTTTTCCAGACCCGAATACACCTGCGGCGATTCGAAAATCCGCTCCACAAAATTGACGCTGATGTAATCGGAGATGACGGCCTTTTTAAACAAGCCTACACATATAAGGTATACGCCCCGGCCGAAATCCTCGCGGCTCACCACCAGTTTCCGGTGTATCTGCGGCAAAAAATCTACTGCCCGAACGATAGGTCCGGCCACCATTTGTGGGAAAAACGTAACGAAAAACGCGTAATCCCAGATATTATTCAAGGCTTTCAGTTCTCCCCGGTATACGTCGATCGTATAACTCAGCGACTGAAAAGTAAAAAAGGAGATGCCTACGGGTAAAAAAATGTCGAACGGACCGATGGCCGAGCCGGTGAGGCCACTTATAATTTCCGCAAAATAATTGGTGTACTTAAAATATGCCAGCATGCCCAGGTTGGCCACCAGGCTCCACACCAGCAGTATTTTTTTGGTGCGTTTGGTTTCCGCCTCTTCAATCCACTTCGCCAGGTTATAGTCGAGCAGCACGCTGGCCACCAGCAAAAGGAAAAAGATGCCGCTGCTTTTGTAATAAAAGTAAACGGAAAAAAGCGTCGCCCAGATAATGCGTGCCCGTTCGTGCGGAATCAGGGCACGGTAAATCGCGAAAAAACCGATAAAAAAGAATAGAAACACCCCACTGCTGAAGATCAACGGTGATTCCGGGTGGTAGGTAAATTGATCGAGTATTTTGGAAAAATCGAAGTGGAACATAGAAGGCCTCATCCGGAGGGCGCGCAAAAGTATAAATTCTGGGATTTTTTCCTTCCAGGAATTT
>JAKQJD010000522.1 GCA_029561355.1 Bacteroidota bacterium
AACAACAACAACGGCGAGCGCTTCGAAACCTACACCATCCGCGGCGAACGCGGCAGCGGGGTTATTTGCCTGAACGGCGCCGCCGCCCGGCGGGTACAGGTGGGCGATATCGTCATCATTATTTCCTACGCGCTCATGACGCCGGAAGAGGCGAAGACGTTCAAGCCGATCGCGCTGTTTCCGGATGACGATAACAAGCTAGTCAGAGGGTGAGAAAAGTGAGAGAGTGAGAGAGTGAGAGATGTGAGAGGGTGAGAGGGTGAGAGAAGTGAGAGCCGACTTCGATTACACCGCTCCGCTCCAAAACCACAACGAATAGAGCGAAGCGGTGTAATCGAAGTCGGCTCTCACTTCTCTCACCCTCTCACATCTCTCACCCTCTAATACCTGCCCGGGTCGAACGCCCCCATCTCCACACTCGTCTTTTTCCCGCCCGCCATTTCCGCCACCAGTTTTCCGGTGCCGGCGCCGAGGCTGAGCCCCAGCATGGCATGGCCGGTGGCGATCATCAGGTTGTCGGTCTTTTTGGCGAATCCGATATACGGCATGCCGTCGGCCGAAACGGGCCGGAACCCGAACCATACTTTTTCACGCAAGTTGCGTTTCAGCGATTCCAGGTCGGCGAGTTGCCGGAAAGCGGGATCGTCGGTGATGCCCGGCAGGAATTTCGGCACGGCTTCGATGATGCCCTGCACACGGGGAAACAGAATACGGTCGTTGATGGGGCCGATTTCCATGGTGCTGCCAATGCGGAATTGCGTTTTCCAGGGCGTGAGCGCCACCTTCGCTTCCAGTAGAATACAAGGCCTGCGCATCCGCTGCCGGTCGGTGGCGTAGGTCATCGAGTAGCCTTTACCGGGCATGAGCGGAATGTGCTCGCCGGCCATTTTGGCGATTTGCGGCGACCAGGATCCTGCGGAAAGTACCACCAGGTCGCTGTTGGAAATTTCGTGTTGGCCGGTGTTGTCGCGGTAACGGACGGAATGGATGCGTTTGTTTTCTTTTGAAAATCCCGTGACTTCCGCGTTCCGGATAATTTTGACGCCGCGTTGTTCGAGCAATGCGGGCAGTTGACGCATGAGGCTGTTAGGGTGCAGGTGCGCATCGTCTTTAAACCAGACGCCGCCACGAACGTCGGGCTGCATGTCGGGTTCGAGCGCCTGCGCCTGTTCGCGGTCGATCATTTCCACCTGCAGGCCCAGGTCGGCCGCTTTATGGGCGTTTTCCCGTTCTTCCTGTTCGTATTTGGCCGTCTGGTAAAACATGATGCAGCCGTCTTCGGTATATTCGAACGACATCAGTCCGCTGCGCTGCCACTCGGCGGTCAGGTTTTTGGAAAACAGAAGCAAATCGGTCAGCGGGCGGGCGCTGCGCTCCACATGTGCGGCGGTGCCTGCGCGCATGAATTTCCAGCCCCAATCCAGCAAATCGGGGTTCAGTGAAGGCCGCACGTAAAACGGGCTTTTCATATTGAACATCCACCAGATGCCCTGACTAACGATACCCGGCTGCGCCAGCGGCACAAAATGCGAGGGCGACAGGTAGCCCATGTTGCCGAACGAGCAATTGTCTGATAGGTCGCCTTTTTCCAGAACAGTTACGTCCCAGCCGTCGTTTGCCAGAAACCAGGCCGTGCTGAGTCCGATGATGCCGCCGCCTATGATGGTTGTTGTCATTGTTTGTTATTGGTTATTCGTTATTGGTTATTGGTGTTTTAACGCTTGGAATCGGAACGAAAGCCGGGAGTTATCAGCCTAATAACCAATAACAAATAACCAGTAACATTAAAACGCAACTACCCTCCCATTCCCCACCGCACTCAAAGGCCTGAATTCCCGGCCGTTCCATTCACCAAAAATGTGGATGGGATAGCCGCTGCAGAGGGCGACGAGCGACCAGCCCGTGTTTTCCGGGACCGTCAAAGGAAATATTTTCCCGGAAATATCCGTGGCGAAAAAGCGGCCGTTTTTTTCCGGATGAACCTGCATGTCCAACACGGCGCCTGCGAAATGCGGCAGCCATGGCTGTGTTGCCAGCGCATCGGCATATGATTTCAGAAATGAATCCGCATCGGGGAAGCCCGGCATTTTCTCCACTTTTTTGGCAATCATCTGGAAATCCTCCTGCACCAGCGCCCGTTGCAGGAAAGCGGACGGATAAAACACGAGCGTGCCCTGATGAATGCTGCCCGGCACAAAACCGGGTGCAAAACCGCCGCCGCCGAAAGCAAAATCGAGCAACAGGGCCATGTGCCCCGACTGCGCTCCGAGCATCCACGTACGGCGCACACTGAGTTTGTCTTCCAGCGGTTCGGTGAGCGCCCCGAGCACTGCCCAGGTATCGTGCACGCGTTCGCCGGAAGCCAGCACTTCTTCTTTTTTAATGCTAATTCCGATGAAATTTTGCAGGTCGTACAGCAGGGCTTCGGGTAGCAGATCGCGTTTGCGGAAAGCGCGTACGGAAAGATAAACCTGTGCGAGCGCGTCGGTCACCTGCGTCGTCCAGTCGGGCGTATTGGGAGGGATATTGGATAGCAGTCGAAGGTTGCGGCTCAGGCCGGTCATGGAGGCGTCGGCTGCGCGGGCGGCCAGTTGTTCGAAGGCGGCGGGCTCTTCCGATACGACGGTAGCGAGTCCGCGCCGAACCGTGTCGCTGAGCCAGGCTTCAAGGTCGTCGAAGCCGTTCCGGGCACGTTCGAGGCGTTCAAAACGTGTTTTTTGCTGTTGGGCGGCGCGTTTTTCGGGATCGATGCCGGTGCGGGCAATCCCTGCGGAGCGGCCTGAAAGCAGGGAGTCGAGCCAGGCAGGCGGCGCTGAAGTTTCAGGAAAAATGGATGTGCCTTCCCGCTGGAACAGCGTTGCCAGCGCGAGCGCATGTGCGCAGGGTTTCGGGAAAAAAGGGCAGGAGCAGAATAATTTGTGGTGGGTGGTATCGAGCGCAACTACATGAAAAACACCCGTTTCCGAGGCTATTTCGGCGCCAACAAGGTGTCCGAAAGCGAAACGCTGCCGGAAAAAATCGGCATGGGCCAGCGGATCGGAGTGATTCATTTTTTGCGTGTTTCGTGTTTCGTGTGTAGTGTTTGGGGTGCGTTGCCCAAAAATCAGTTCAGGTTTTTGGGCAACGTGCCCCAAACACCAAACACCAAATACGAAACACCCTCATTGGTCTTCTTCGTTGATTTCCCCTTCGGGCAGGGCTACCACCATGTTTTCGTTGAACATACCGAGGGTAGTCATGGCGCGTTCGCTGGCCAGTTGTTCGGCGCTTTTTTTGTTAAAATCGTCGGCGGTGCCCATTTTCCGGCCGTCGACGAACACGGCGACCTTGAATTTGTCGCGTTTCTCACTCTTGTATTTGGCTACCACCTTGTATTCGATGGAGTGGCCGTTTTTCTGGCACCATTCGAGCAATTGGCTCTTGTAGTTGTCGTCAAAACGTTCGAGTTCGTGGATGTCGAGGTATTTGCGGAGGATGCGGCGCACCACGTATTGCTTGGTGCGTTCATAGCCTACTTCGATGTACACGGCGCCCACGAGGGCTTCGAGGGCATTGCCGAGCATGGATTTGGACAGGCGGGTCTGGTTGTAATTGGCCAGAAACAGGTCGAGCCCCATTTTGTCGGCAATTTCATCGAGCGAATTGCGCTTCACGATTTTGGAGCGCATTTTAGTCAGAAACCCTTCATCGCTGTTCGGGTATTTTTTGAATAAGTATTCGCCCACAATTGTGCTGAGTACTGCATCTCCCAGAAATTCCAGCCGTTCGTTGTTGGAAATGGCATAATCCCGCGTGGAAAAGGTGCTTTTGTGGAAAAACGCCAGTTTGAACAGTTGCAAATGCACCGGAGTAAAGCCGATCAGCTGTTTCAGCCGGCGGGCAAGTTCTTTGTCTGGATGCAGATAATAGTTATAAAAACGTCGGATAACTCGCACAGAATCAGATTATTTAATGCTTTACAACTTCCGGAAAACAACGGAAGCGTTGTGGCCCCCAAACCCGAAAGTATTACTCAGGGCAGCGTTTACCTTGCGGTTTTGGGCTTTGTTAAAGGTCAGGTTGAGGTTCGGGTTGATTTCCGGATCGTCGGTAAAATGGTTGATAGTCGGCGGAATAAAATCGTGCTGCATCGCCAGGATAGAAGCGATGGCTTCTATCGCGCCGGCAGCCCCGAGCAGGTGCCCCGTCATACTTTTTGTAGAGGAAATGTTCACTTTTTCAGCGTCGGCGCCAAACACTTTTTGAATGGCGATCAATTCAGCCACGTCGCCCAGCGGGGTCGAGGTACCGTGCGTGTTGATATAATCGATATCGGACGTTTTTAGTCCGGCTTCTTCCAGTACGAGGTTCATCACGTTTACCACGCCGATGCCTTCCGGGTGCGGTGCGGAGATGTGGTAGGCGTCGTTGGTCATAGCGCCGCCGATGTATTCGCCGTAAATGCGGGCGCCGCGGCGTATGGCATGTTCGTATTCTTCGAGCACCAGTGCGCCGCCGCCTTCGCCCAGCACGAAACCGTCGCGGTCTTTATCGTAAGGCCGGGAGGCTGTTTGCGGGTCATCGTTGCGTTCGCTCATGGCTTTCATGTTGTTGAAACCGCCCACGGCCGTTTTGGCGATGGTGGCTTCCGAACCGCCGGCAATGATAATATCGGCTTTCCCGAGGCGAATGTAGTCGGCTGCGTTGATAATTGCGTGTGAGGAAGAGGCGCAGGCCGAAACGGTGGCATAGTTGATACCCATGAAACCGTACTGGATCGAGATCATGCCGGCGCCCATGTTGATGATCATTTTGGGGATCAGGAACGGGTTGTGGCGGGGTGCGCCGGTGCCGGTGATGTGCTCTTCAATTTCTTTTTCCAGCGTGTGCAGGCCGCCGATGCCGGATGCCCAGATAACGCCCACCCGTTGTTTGTTTACGGTGTCGAGGTCGAAACCGGCATCCCGGATGGCTTCACCGGCACTGACCATAGCAAACTGCGTGAACCGGTCGATGCGGCGCACTTCCTTGCGGTCGATAAAATCTTCGGGATTGAAATTTTTAACTTCGCAGGCAAACTTCGTTTTAAAGTGTGTGGTGTCGAATTGTGTGATCGGGACTGCACCGCTCACGCCATTCCGAAGGCTTTCGAGGTAGGCAGGAACGTTGTTCCCAATCGGAGTGACGGCGCCAAGACCAGTTACGACGACTCGTTTCATACGTGTAAAGTTGATAAATTTGGTTTAGTTGAACACTTGTTAAGAGCATGTTGAGATTTTCATGTTGAGGCGAAAACAGGAAAAGTTTGTTTCAGGCAAGGCAAATTTTGCAGTCGGATGCGGGCGATCCGGCGAAAAATTTAACGAAGGCTTGAAATAAAATTTTCCGTTTGCAGCCCGACAATGGAAATTTCAACATGCTCTAAGAGCATTCAGCCGGCAAAGGTAAAATTTTTGCTGCTGCAAATGTCGGCAAAGCAGGCTGGAAATAACACAAAAAATCCCGGCTCGTTTGAAGCGAGACGGGATGGCTCTTGTTTTGTCAGAAACATAGGAAGATGGCCGGGGCCATCCGCCAGTACTATTCGGCGCTCACTTGCGATTCGAGGTATTCAACCGCCTGACCGACTGTCTGGATTTTTTCCGCCTGCTCGTCGGGGATAGACACATCGAATTCTTTCTCGAATTCCATAATCAGTTCTACCGTATCAAGCGAGTCGGCTCCGAGATCCTGAATGAAGTTTGCTTCATGCGCTACTTCAGCTTCGTCAACTCCCAGTTTGTCAACGATAATTTTCTTTACGCGTTCGGCTACAGTTGCCATATTTTTTAGACGTTAAGTGAAAAAAAGTCAATTTTTCGAGGGGCAAAGAAACGCCTATTCCCGGGTTTTACCAAAGTTTTTTTTTCTGATTTTTTAGGAAGGCGTTTCGATACGGGCGGCATCATTTTTGTAAATCCAACACTTAGATAGTATTTTTCCAGAAACGACTACCTGCCGCGCACTACCCGTCCGGAGGATTAAACACCGTTTTCTTTGCAAAAACTTATCATAATTCATTGGAATATTGAAG
>JAKQJD010000499.1 GCA_029561355.1 Bacteroidota bacterium
AAATATGGTATTCCTCGTCTTCCGTCAAATGGTGGTCGTAGTCGGGTAAATTGAATTTTCGGATAAAATAGGGGAGCGTTAATCCCTGCACTACCAGTGTCAGCAAAATCACTACAAAAGTGATGAACAGGATCACATTGCGCTGGGGAAATGGCGTTCCGTCGGCCAGATACGGCGGAATGGATAAAGCCGCCGCAAGGGAAACCACGCCCCGCATGCCGGCCCAGCCCAGCAGGAAAGGACCTTTGAGGCCCGGACGTGTTTCTGCGACGGTGATGAAATTTTGGGCAATCAAGGTAAAAACCACCGCCCCGTAAGCAGATATAAGGCGGCCCACTACCAGCACCGTCGTGATAAGTATACCATAACCGATCGCGGTGGAAAGGTTCACACCTTCCAGCCCGGAGACGATTTCCGGCAGTGTCAGTCCGATGATCATAAACACCAGGCCGTTCAGGATGAAACTCAAAGCTCCCCACACATTTACGGCCCGAAGCCTGCTGCTGCTGCTGAGAAAAATATGGCTTCTTCGGGCCAGGAACAATCCGCCGCTTACGACGGACAGAACACCCGAGCAGTTCACTTCTTCCGCAGCGATATACATCATATACGGCGCCACCAGCGAAAGCACTATATCCATGTTCACATCGGTCGGCAGCAGTTTGTGGGTTTTGAAAAATGCGTAGGCAATCAACAAACCGATCCCTATCCCGCCTGTCACTGTCCACACGAAACTAAGCGCCGCTTCCTGTATTACGAAATGCCCTGTTCCCACAGCCACCAGCGCAAAACGAAACACAATCAAACTGGATGCATCGTTGAGCAGGCTTTCGCCTTCCAGCATGGAAGACAGCCTTTTAGGCACTTTGACAAATTTCAGAATAGCGCCCGCACTCACCGCATCAGGAGGGGAAACAATGCCGCCCAGCAAAAAGCCGAGTGCCAGCGTGAAACCTGGTATGAACCGGCTGGAAATCAGCGCTACAGCGAAAGCGGTTAGAAATACGATACCGAAGGCAAAACTGCTGATAATCCTGCGCCACCGCCACAACTCTTTCCACGAAGTGGCCCAGGCGGCTTCGTACAGCAGCGGCGGCAGGAAAATGATAAATATCAGTTCCGGATCGATCTGAACGTGGGGCACACCGGGCACAAAACCGATGACAAGGCCCCCTAGAACAAGCAAAATGGGATAGGCGACCTTGATCTTGTTTGCCAGCATGATCAACAGCACAATGACAAGGATAAGGCTGAGGTAAAACGGGAAATTATGAAGCATAGAGGGCTGTTCGTTTGATGGGAGGATTCGAGTATTTGAGGATGCGAGTATTTGAATCGAATCCTCGAATCCTCAAATACTCGCATCCTCAAGTATAATCAGCGTTTTTTCAGCACCGTCCAAAAATCTTCCGCCAACACTTTTTCATCGAGGTGCACATAAGCATACACCTTGCGTTTGGTGTTTTCGGGCGGCGTTTTGACGGTTTTTATCTGTGCCAGTTCCGGTTTCAGGTAGGCTTCCACCAGCGCCAGGTCCCACATGATCCGGGTCTCGTCCTGCGGATTCTGTTCCCGCCACCGGTTTTCCAGCAACTGCTCGATTTTGTTGTTTTCATCGAGCCGCTGGTAGGTGTTTTCCCGCTGAAACGCAAGCGGACGCGCGGCATCAAGCGTCATAACGGTCAGGTCCAGCCCTTCGCGGTCGAGCACGTAATCGAACGCGTTGAGGTCGTTTCGTACGTTGAATTCGCTTTTATTCCACACTTTGGTTTTTGGATCGTAGCGTGCTGCCAGACAATAAACCTTGATTTTAGGCAAAATATCGGGTGCAATCATGATAGCGGAAGCGATATTGGTCAACGGACCGAGCGTGAGCACGTGCAATTGTTCCCCGGGTTTCAATTTCCCCGCTGCGTCGATGATGCCACGTGCGCCCGGCGAATCGCGGTATTGCTGCTGCCCCCATGCCCAGCCGATCTGCCGGTCGGCGCCGATGGGGTGAGCGATGTCCGTTCGTTGAAGTATTTGAAGTATTTCCTCATTGATGCGCTGGCTTTCCACCACGGGTTTCAGCGTTTTGGCATCATAGGCATTCCATTTTTCAAACGTCAGCAGGTCGGCATTGTTGAAATGCGCGGAACTCAGGCCCACCAGGTCGACCGAAGGTTCCTTCACGAGCCGCACAATGGCGTACAGGTCGTCCATTTCATTGCCCGTATCAGCGTCGAGCCAGACTTTTTGTTTTTGTGCAAGACAGAGGTTAGTTAATGCCGGCAGGAGTATTAGAAATAGGGTGGGAAGTGTTTTCATAAGTATTTCGATTTTAAGATAATTTGATCCCGAGGTGTAATATTATAAAATTGACTGATTAACCGTAGATCCTTGCAGTCATCCGATGACTCGAAGTCATCGGATGACTGCAAGGATCTACGGTTAATCAGTCAATTTTTTTCAAGAGTACCTGCGCTTCCTTAAAGTGAGCGTCTCCTGTTTCCAGTTGCTGTAAATACTGCTTGCAGCGTTGCATATCCTTTTCCTGCAAATAACCCAGCGCCGTGTACCAGATACCGTCGGCACGCAAGGCCGATTGTCCTGTGGCCAGCGGCTCCAACGCGACGCGCGCCTCGGCCGGCCGTTTTAGTTCGAGCAGGCAAATGCCCCGGTACAAACGCGCGGTGCCATTATCCGGTTCGGCAGCCAGCAGCTGGTCGAGCGCTGGCAAAGCCCTGGCATAATCGCCGGCATTAAACGCCGCATCCGCTTCGGCAGCGGCCACATCGGCGTTGCCGCGTTCGCTCAGGTGCAAAGGCTGGTGCATGGCAAATTGTTCGTACGAAACGTCGCGGGGCTGCAACAAAAACCAGGCAGCCACCAGCACCCCGATAAAGGCCGCCGCCAATAACAGCCGACGACCCATGGAAACCGTGCCGATGCGCGAACCTGGTGCTTTTGCCGCAGTTTCGGTGAAATATCCTGCGCCGATGTCCTGCAGGTTTTGGGTCAGGGCAGCCCGGTCGGGGCGGGTTTTCAGCCAGCGGTCCATCTGCTCGCGCAGTGCCAGTTCGCGGGCCAGTTCC
>JAKQJD010000505.1 GCA_029561355.1 Bacteroidota bacterium
CGGTTATTAGTTATTAGTTATCAGGGGTGATATACCTTGGCATTAATGACCAATTCTTGGATGCGAAAGGCGGACCAATAATTTAACGCGCCGGTTTAACCATTTGGTTAATTTGAATACAAATGTAAATACCTTCTGTCAATCATGGCAAGGAAGGAGGGAAATTATTCAAAAAAGAAAACTGGTAATTAACTTAAACTAAGAGCGTGTTCGGCATTTGTTTGATTCATATTATCTGCAAATTCCTGATTACCCACACTGATAACTGATAACTGATAACTGATAACTGATAACCACCTACTTCAAAACGTACTGCGCCTGTACGCCTTCATACGCACCTTTTTCCCGCGCCCGGTAACGACGCTGTCTTCCCAGGCCAGTTCGATGCCCTGTAAGTTTTCCAGTTCGGGGCGTTTGTGCGGCGTAAGCAGAACGAGCAGTGGCGCTGCTTCGAGCAGTTGCCAGGTGAGGGAGAACAGGTCGCCGGCCGGGCACAGGTGCAAGGCAAACGAACTAACGATCAGGGAATATTTTGAAGGAAGCCCGTTTTTGATCACGTCCATAAACGACAAGTGCAGGCAGGGCAGGCCGGTTTTTTTTTCAAACAAAGCAAACGTGAACGGGTCGCAACCGGTGATATTTCGCACACCCAGCCCTTGCAAAACCTGTGCAACTTCCCCGCCGCCGGCAGCGAAATCGAGCACTTCCGAGGTGTCGAATTGTTCAAAATTCCGTTCCATCAGCGCTTTTATTTCCGGAAAATGCGGGTTTTCGTACGTGTCGGCGTAGGTGCGGTAATATCCTTCTGCGCCGTGTTCGTCGTAAAGCGGGCGGATTTTTTTCATGCTTTTAAACGCGAAGGAAGAGTTGATTTTAAAATTTAACCACAAGGTGCACAAAGGGTTTTCACAAAGTTCACGAGAAATGTTTTTGTGAACCTTGTGAAAACCCTTTGTGCACCTTGTGGTTAAACTATATTAGGTTAAGTGACGTGCAAATGCCTGATTATCAACCCCTGATAACTAATAACTGATAACCAATAACCACTATTGTTTCATCCTCCGGTCATAATCCCGTTCTAAACTATCCAGCAGCATCTGATACGCCGGGTCCTCAATGGGATTGGCATAATTCGGCGTTTTGTTTTTCCCGAACACCTTGAGTTTCACCGTCGTGTATCGTTTCGGGTTCAGGCGCAAATCCTGCAACAGCAGGTTCATGTGGCGCGTGGTTCTTACCAGGTTGTCGTACAAGGCTTCGTCGGTCAGGGATTTGCCGACAAAACCTTCGCCGCGCAGCAGGTTTTGCGCCAGCGTATCAACCCGGGAAATGGTGAATTCCGTGGTCGACAAAGTGCCGCGGAGCGCCGCCAGCGAGAGGGTAACGGAGTCGAGCGTGGCCACGGCTTTTTCTGTGCTTTTGGTCAAATTAGCGTTTTTCAACTGCGCACTGACTTCGGAGAGATTGGAGATGAGCGCCGAAATGTCCTTGTTGCTGTCGCGCAGCCCCTGGGTAATCGCCGCCGCATTATTGGCCGTTGCACTGATGCCGCTGGTGGTGGATGACAGCAACTGATTAATGCGGTTGGTCATTACTTCCAGGTTTCGGAGCGAGCGGTCGAGCGATTCGATGGAGGCGGCCGGGCTATTCGGATTGGCTTTGGCCAGCGAATCGAGGTTGATGCTCAGGCCTTTACGCAGCCGCTCGGTGTAGGCGTCGATCTGGCCCGGTTCGCCCACGATGCTTTGCAGGAACGACCGGTAAGAGCCTTGCAGGTAAGAGCCGCTTTCGGCGCAATCACCGTCTTCACAAGGTCGCGTAATCGTAATTTCCACCGCTTTGCCACCCATCAGGCTCTGGCCGATGATGGTAGCCAGTGCATCTTTCGGGATATCCACGCCCCGTTCGATGTCGAGTACGGCAATGATGGTTTTGTCGTCGTTTTTATCAATATACAAATCGCGGACGGTGCCCACGCGCAAGCCTTTGATAAAAACCGGGCTGGAAGCAGTGAGTTGGTCAACGTTTTCGTATTTGACGTAAAAAGTCTGCGACGGTGTAAAAATATCGATCCCTTTCAAAAATTTAAAACCCCAAATGGCTACACCGACTGCTGCAATAGCAAGCAAGGCAATCCTGGTTTCGTTGCTGATCCTTATCATTTTATCTTATTTGTAAGTTTTCCGTGTTCATTTGGAGGGCGCTAAAAAAGCGGTTCTGAATCCCAGGTTTTTGATTTCCGACAACATCTTGTCCGCTTCGTTTCGGGCGGTGAAATTACCGAGAAAATAGTGATACTGTCCACTGATTATTTCTTCCTGCACGTCTGTCAGTAAACCCAATTGGCCGGTATTTCTGTCGAGCCGTTGCGGCCATGAAAGTAAGAGAATACGAACCGGTCCTTTGTAATCATTGCCGACGGGCTGTGGAGCCCTGGCCGGTTCGGCCGGTTTTTTGACCACCGGAGTGTGCGTTTGGGTAGATGTGGTAGCCGTTGCGGGCGCTGTATTATTTTTAGCGGGAACCGTTTTTGGCGGTTTGGCCGGTTCCGTATTTTTTACGGCAATCACTTTGGCGGTTGTGGCAGGCCGGGGTGTGTATTCCGGGTGTGAAACGGGTTTTTTGCCTTCCATTTGCCGTTTATAATCTTCAAAACCGTAAAAAACCGACAAGGCGAACTGGTCGCGGCCTTCCTCGGAAAGCAGGAACGATTCTTCCAGCGCATTGGTCATGTAGCCGCTTTCGACCAGGATCGCGGGCATGGCCGTTTCACGCAACACCAGAAATCCGGCCTGCTTCACGCCGCGGTCGTCGCGTTTGGCGGTGGTTTTTGCATGTTTTTGTACCATACCGGCCAGTAGAATACTTTGTTCGAGGTAAGCGCTTTGCCATACGCTGCCGAGGATGTGCGCCTCGGCGCTGTTGGGATCGTAGTCGCCGTAGTTTTTCTGGTAGCCTTCTTCGAGCAGGATGGAGGCATTTTCACGTTTGGCCACTTCCAGGTTGTGCCCGGCGGTGTGCAAGCCCATCACGTAGGTTTCGGTTCCTTTGGCCGACGAAACAGACATGGCGTTGCAGTGTACGCTGATAAAAAGGTCGGCATGATTGCGGTTAGCGATGGCGGCCCGCTCATTCAACTCGATAAAGACATCTTCCTTTCGCGTGTAAATAACGTTGACGTCGGGATAGTTTTCTTCAATCAGAGCGCCGAGTTTCAGGATAATGGCCAGCGCATTGTGTTTTTCGTGCGTACCCGCTACACCCGTGCAACCGGGGTCCTTGCCGCCGTGGCCCGCGTCGAGCACCACCGTTTTGAGGTGGTAGCCCGGTCCGCTCAGATGCTTTTGCAGAATAGACGTTTCCGACGCAAAAGAATCCCTACTTTTGCCGCCGGTTTGCATGAAGGTGGTGGCAGATGCTGCCGTGGTCGTCGGAGCCTGATTTGGCGGCAAGACGTTAAAATTTTGTGAAACGAGCCACGTCCCAAGCAGGAGCAGCGTTCGGATAACGATTTTTGAGCCCATAGAATGTTTCGGGGGTGAAAAAGAGGGTAATGGCCCGACCATTTCAGCGTTGTTGTGAACTGTATGATAACCCATCCCGAAGTGCAATTCCTTGATTATTTTATTGTTGTGAAAATTTCACCCCGCAAATATCGACTTTTCTTTCAAATTGCCGGCCTTCTCTTGGCAATGCAATTGCCTGCACAAACGCCGGTAGACTCGCTTCCATTGCCCGCCAGCGATTCGCTTGCGCCGGTAACGCGCGATTCGGCGGTATTCGACCTGAACCGGGTGAAAATTTCAGAGGATGCACTGGACGACGTAGTGGACTACAACGCAAAAGATTCGATGTGGTTCGACGTGAAAAACAAACAGGTGCACCTGTACGGGGAAGCCTCCGTGAAATACACAACGCTAACGATCAAGGCGGGTTACATTTTGCTCGATTATGCAAACAGTGAGATTTCCGCCAATCCTTTTCCGGATTCCAGCGGACAAATGGTAGGGAAGCCCGATTTTCAGGATGATGAACAGTCGTTTACGGCCCAGGGACTGCGCTACAATTTCAAAACGAAAAAAGGGATCATTTACGAGGCCCGTACCAAGCAGGAAGACCTGTATGTGCTGGGCGAACGCGCCAAATTCATCGGCAGCACGGTGGTGGACACGACTCAGAAGGCGCGCAACACGATTTACAATTCCGATGCCCTCATCACAACCTGCGACGCGGAACACCCGCACTACGGCATCCGCACCAAGAAACTAAAAGTAATTCCCAACAAACTGGTGGTGACCGGGCTTTCCAACCTCGAAATCGGCGGGATTCCCACACCCTTTTTCCTGCCGTTCGGGTTTTTCCCCATCACGCAGACCCGGAAAGCGGGCCTGATCATTCCACGCGATTTTGAATTTGCCGACCAGGAAGGCCTGGGTATCAAGGACTTCGGCTGGTACCAGCCTATTTCGGAACACATGGATGTGACGGTCATTTTTAATGCCTATACCAGCGGTTCCTGGGGCGTGACAAATACGGCGCGTTACAACCAGCGTTATAAATTCAACGGCGATTTTCAGTTGCGCTACAACAACCGCGTGCGCGAAGACGTCAACGCCAAAAAGATTTCCAGCAAATCGTTCGGTATTCGCTGGACGCATACGCAGGATCCCAAAGCGCACCCTACGCGCCGGTTTGGCGGCTCGGTGAACATTGAAACCAACCGCGACCAGAACCGCAACCGCAACGACTACGCCAGCGTTTACCAGAACACGCTGAGTTCCAATCTTAACTATTCCAAATCGTTTCCCGGCAAGCCCTACCAGATCAATGCCGGCCTGCGGCACTCACAGAATACGCAGACGCGGGTGATGGACATCAGCCTGCCGAGCGCTACCTTCACCATGCAGCGTATTTTTCCGTTCAAAAGAAAGGAAGCCATTGGCGACGAACGCTGGTACGAAAAGATTTCGCTGACCTACTCTTCCCGGCTGGAAAATCAGTTCAGAACGGTTGATACCTTGCTTTTTACCCGAAAAACACTCGAAACCGCCCGTATGGGTATTCAGCACCAGGCCAGTACGGACTTCAAT
>JAKQJD010000605.1 GCA_029561355.1 Bacteroidota bacterium
TTTGTCCATATGCCATCCGCCCTAGATTCTTTTTTCCAGAAACTCGACGCCCAGCAGCGGCTGTCCAACAACCGCATTCCTCCGAAACTGGAGGCACAACGCCTGGCCGATGAACTTTTCCTGTTCCTTTTTCCGATGCTCAGGGAAGATGCACGGCCTGCCAGCGTGGAATATGCGTTGCTCCGCCACGAATTGATGCTGTTGCTGGAGCCGCTCCTGAGAGATCAGGATACGTCCATGTTCCCCATTGTCGATGCTTTTTTCGACGGGTTGCCGGAGGTGTACGAACGTTTGCTGGAAGATGCCGAAGCGATCATGCAGTTCGATCCGGCAGCCACCTGTCTAGAAGAGGTCATCGCTACTTACCCCGGGTTTTATGCCATCGCACATTACCGGATCGCCCATCTGATGCATCATCTGGGTGCGCCGTTGCTGCCGCGTGTTTTTTCAGAATATATTCACGGCAAAACGGGCATCGACATTCATCCGGCGGCTACCATCGGACGCTCGTTTTTCATCGACCACGGCACCGGCGTGGTCATCGGCGCCACGGCCCATATCGGCAACAACGTTAAAATATACCAGGGCGTCACGCTCGGCGCCTTGCAGGTCGACAAATCCCTGGCCAGTGTAAAACGCCACCCTACCATCGAGGACAACTGCATTTTGTACGCCAACAGCACTATTTTGGGCGGCCGTACGGTTGTCGGGCACGACTCCGTCATCGGCGGGAACAGCTGGCTCACCGAAAGTGTGCCGCCTTTTTCTATCGTACTGCACCAGTCGCAGGTGAAAGTGCGCACCAAACCTTTTGAAGAACCCGTTAATTTTGTAATTTGAATTTGTTGAGATTGTTGAGGGGTTGAGATTGTTGAGATCGGCCACTCACCCCCTCAACAATCTCAACATCTCAACAACCGCTCACTCTCTCACATCTCTCACTCTCTGATAATGAAAGCGAACAATATTCTCGAAACGATTGGCAATACGCCCCACGTGCGCATCAACCACCTCTTCGGCGACCAGCACGAAGTATGGCTCAAACTCGAACGCTCCAACCCGGGCGGCAGCATCAAGGACCGCATCGCGCTGGCCATGATTGAAGAAGCAGAGCGCAGGGGCGAACTGCGGCCCGGCAGCGTCATCGTGGAACCTACCAGCGGAAATACCGGTATCGGCCTGGCCATGGTGGCTGCCGTGAAAGGTTATGCCCTCATTCTGGTCATGCCGGAAAGTATGAGCGTAGAACGCCGTCGCCTGATGGCTGCTTACGGCGCTCAGTTCGACCTCACCCCGCGGGAAAAAGGTATGAAAGGCGCTATCGAGCGTGCCGGCCAACTGCTCGACGAAATCCCGAATGCCTGGATGCCCCAACAGTTTGAAAATGAGGCTAATATAGCCGTTCACAAAGCCACGACGGCGCAGGAAATTCTGGCAGACTTCCCTGACGGTATCGATTATATTATCACCGGCGTCGGGACCGGCGGCCATATCACGGCTGTGGCGGAAGTGCTGAAAGAGCATTTCCCGAAACTGGAAGTGTTTGCCGTGGAGCCTGTTCTGAGTCCCGTTATTTCCGGCGGCAGTCCCGGCCCCCACCCGATTCAGGGCATCGGAGCAGGATTTATTCCGAAAAACCTGCACACCGGCGTACTGGACGGCGTCATTCAGGTTTCTAAAGACGAGGCATTCGAATACGCCAAAAAAGCAGCCCTGAAAGAAGGTATTTTCGGCGGCATTTCCTCCGGCGCCACGCTGGCGGCCATTGCGCAAAAACTAACCGAAATACCCGCCGGCGCACGTGTTCTGGGATTCAATTACGACACTGGTGAGCGATACCTGTCGATCGAAGGTTTGTATGAATGGGAAAATGCACAGAGCGTGGCGGTGCCGGGCGTGCGGGTGTGAGTAAATTTATAATATCCGATTTGCGAATGGAATGATGATTTCAGATTTTTAGATTTCCGGCCTGATTGCCGGCGACCTTCACCTGAAATCATCTTTCCTTTCGCAAATTACAATGAAGCATGTGAAAAGGAATGGTGGGTGCATCCCTGCTTTTGATCGTTTCCATAAAGAATACGGCAATTTTTAATGCCCTTTTTAGGTGAATACATAAGATTTTAGCACGATATTTGCCCGGTTTTTAATCGTTCACCTAAATTTTGATTTCATGAAAGTGTTTCAACATTCTAAAACCTTTCTTTTTCTGGCGGCCCTGACGGTAATTTCCTTTCAGGCCTGTAAAGAAGTAGAAGTTCCGCAGGCACGGGCCACCGTCGACCAGTTCGACAACTCCACGGTTCTGCGCTGGAACAAAGTGTTCCTTAGCCTCGACCGTTACGCGGTCGGATACCGCCCGGGCCCCGTTCCACATGCGTTGGGATACATGGGTTTTTCGGCTTATGAAGCAGTCGTTCCGGGTATGCCGGGGTACAATTCCCTTGCCAACCAATTTACGGAACTGGAGATTCCGAAATACGATGAAAGCCTGGAATACTACTGGCCCGCAGTCATCAACGAATCTTATGCATACCTGATGCGCCGCTTCTTTTTTCATATGGAAGCGACGTACGGCAATTTATACGATCAGATAGAGCAGAACCGGATTCAGTTGCACGATCAGTATGCAACTGAAACGACGGAGGAAATCCTGAAACGTTCGGAAGAGCGCGGTCGCGAAGTGGCTCAGGCCGTGTATGCCTGGGAAGAAAAAGACCTGGCAGCACACAATGCATTCCTGAATTCGCAACCACCCTACAACGCACCGCACGGACCGGGCCTGTGGGAGCCTACCATTCCTGATTTTGTGAGTGCGCTGTTCCCGTTCTGGGGTCAGGTGCGCACCTTCGCGCTTCCGGAAACGGAACAACTGGCACGCAAGCCAATCCCCTACAGCGAAGATCCGCAATCGCTTTTCTATTCACAGGCGATGGAGACCTACTCCCGTGTAAAAAACATCAAAGAAAACGGTCCCAATGCATTCGAGGAACGCTGGCTGGCCGAGTTCTGGAGCGACGACATTCTGGAACTGACCTTCTCGCCTCCGGCGCGCCTGGTGGCGGTAGCCGACCAACTGGTGCAACGGGAAGAACTGAATCTGGAAGAAACCGTTGAATTATATGCCAAACTGGGCATGAGCCTCAACGATATCAGTGTAGGTATCTGGCAATCCAAATACGTGTACAACGTGGAGCGCCCGGTATCATATATTCGCCGCGTCGTTTCGCAGCAATATCCGGATGCAGCCAACTTCACGACCTGCCTGAACAACCCGATCAACGGCCTGCAAGGCGTAACGCCCGCTTTCCCTGCCTACCCTTCCGGCCATTCCGGTTTCGCAGGCGCAGGCGGCAAAATCCTGTCTTCCTTCTTTGAGTTCAATTCCCAACACCCGGGAACGTACTCTTTCGTAGACAACTGCCACAACAACCGTTCGGAGTTCCTCGGTATACCACGTTCACTGCCTTCTATGCGCGTTATGGCGGAAGAAGATGCATACTCGCGTATTCCGCTGGGCGTTCACTTCCGGATGGACTGCGACGAAGGTATCCGCATGGGTGAGGTTGCTGCACAACGTGTGCTGGAACTGCCCTGGAAGAAATAAGTTGCCCCGAAAGGCGACCATAAAAAAACGGATCAATCGAGTGCGCTCGACTGATCCGTTTTTTTTAAACCAACATCGCAATTGCGAAACTAGTTGGCAGCCTTGTATGCTTCCCAGGTCGTTTTGCT
>JAKQJD010000649.1 GCA_029561355.1 Bacteroidota bacterium
ATTCGTGCGGGGTCGAAACCGCGCCCCTGTGTGATCTGCATACCCAGCGTCCGTACGTAATCGGCATCCACCCGCCAGCGCTGCATCACTTTATCGTCGGAGCTGCTTCCGCGCCGCGGCGACAGTATGGCATTTTCCCGGTAACTGTCGGGCAGCGGCAGGTACGACGTAATCGCGGCGCTTTCCACCTGCGCATTTTTCAGCAGTTCTTCCTTGAATGCAGGGAGGTTATTGCCCAGGGCACGCGCATTGTCGAGAATGATTACCTGGCTTTTATCGAAACCAAGTTCTTTTTTTTGAATAAAACGCAACTGACTGTAAACCAGCAAGGTGCACAGGATCAGTGCCGTGGAAACAGTAAACTGAAACACCACCAGCCCATTGCGCAGCGATACACCCTTGTTGCCTGAAGGATTCGAAACAGCGCCTTTGAGCACCCGAATGGACTGAAACGCCGACAGGAAAAAAGCCGGGTAACTGCCTGCGAGCAAACCGACCAGCAGCGCGCCGCCGAGCAGCGACAAGCCGAAATACGGGTTGGTCCAGGGCATCGCCAGGTCGCGGCCGCTCAATTCGCGGAATTCAGGCAGCGCCAGTTGCGCCAGCCCGACGGCCAGCGCCACGGCCAGTGTGGACAGCGCCACCGACTCGGTCAAGAACTGGCCTGCCAATGCCGTTCTCGAACTGCCCAGTACCTTGCGAACGCCCACCTCGCGCGCCCGGCCTGCCGAACGTGCCGTAGAAAGGTTCATAAAATTGATGCATGCGATCAGCAGGATAAAAAAGGCGATGGCGCCGAAGATCCAGACGTAGCGGGCATTGCCGTTGGCATCCAGTTCGGATTGCAGGTGGGAGTACAGGTGGATATCGGGCAGGTTTTGCAGATTGAACAGCGCATGTTGTCCCGCTTTTTCAAAATCGGCGGCGGTAGTGGCAAACAGATCCTTGATCAGGATGCTCACCTTGTCGTTTGCCATGCTCAGGAACTTCCGTTCGAACGTTTTTTTGTCGACGCCTTTCTGGAGCAAAAAATAGGTGAAATAATTATTGGTATAACCCCAGTAGGGCTTGGTGTTCGCCAGGTCGGGATGCTCCATCATGGGCATCAGCACATCGCCATGAAAATGGGAGGCGACGGGAATATCCTCAAAAACGACTGTCACAAGTTTGCGGTCCTGCGAGCGCCCCATAATCAGTGTTTGCCCCAGCGCGGCTACCGGCGAACCGAAATAGTACTCCGCGCGACTCCGGGAAATGGCGGCGGTGCCGGGTCGGTCGAGGTTATGCGCCGGGTCGCCGGCCAGCACTTTCAAGGGAAACACCTGAAAAAAACTGCTGTCGGCAAATAGCACCCGCTCTTCCCGGGCGTTTTGCTCGGCTTGTCCATCCCTGCGTGTATCCCAGGTGCCTTCATTCCGGAGGCGGCACCAGGCCTCAATTTCGGGCAAAGCCGCTGCCGCCTCGGGGCCTACCAGTGCATCCACGCTGCCGTGGCGTTCATTAAAATCATTGATCCGGATATCGTAGGTGGGCCGCACAAT
>JAKQJD010000514.1 GCA_029561355.1 Bacteroidota bacterium
CCAATATTGTCTTTTTCTTAATTCTGCTTTAATAATAGCGCGGTAAGCCCGTTTTTTGCGCTCACTTTACGCTTCTAACCCCTCACTTCTCACTTCTCACTTCTTTCCGGAACGCATGAAAGTTCTCAAATTTGGCGGTACTTCCGTCGGCAGCCCGGCAGTTATCGGCAGCCTGATCGACATTTTAAAAACCTATCACCAGCGCGGCGACCGTTTCACGGTAGTCTTTTCCGCCTTTTCAAAAGTGACGGATACGCTGCTCGATATGGCGCAAAAAGCGTCGAAAGGCGACCAGTCGTACCTCGATGTGTTCGAAAAAGTGCGTACGCGGCACTTCGACGCCATCGAAGCCTTGCTGGAACCCGCCAACCGGCCGGTTATCGAAGCGCATATTGCCGCCAATTTTGAAGCGCTTGGAAATGTTTTGCAGGGCATTTTTCTGCTGCGCGAAGCTTCGGCACGTTCGCTGGATTTTGTGGTCAGTTTCGGCGAGCGTAATTCCTCCGCCATCATCGCACATGCCATGGAGCAGTCCGGTATTCCCACCGAATTTCTGGATACCCGCGACGTGGTGCGCACCGACGCGTATTTCAGCAGCGCCAAAGTGGATTTTGAGGAAACGAACCGCCTGATTACAGCACATTATAAAACGCACCAGAAAGTACAGGCCGCAACCGGGTTTATCGGCAGCACCGCCGACGGACTCACTACTACACTGGGCCGCGGCGGTTCCGACTATACGGCCGCCATTCTCGGCGCGGCGCTGAATGCATCGGTCATCGAGATCTGGACCGACGTAGACGGCGTACTCACTGCCGACCCGCGCCGGGTGAAAAAGGCGTTTACCCTCCCCAGCATGACCTACCGGGAGGCCATGGAAATGAGCCATTTCGGCGCCAAGGTGATTTACCCGCCAACTATTTTGCCGGCACTGGCCAAAGGCATTCCCTTGCGTATCAAAAACACCTTTAACCCCTCATTCGAAGGTACCTATATCGGCGAAAACCCGCCCGAAGAAACCCTGCAGCCCGAATCGGACGGTGGCTGGGGCGGCGCCATCAAAGGCATTTCGAGTATTAATCAGATCTGTCTGCTCACCTTGCAGGGCAGCGGCATGTTCGGGGTGCCGGGTATCGCCGCACGCCTGTTCAACGCCCTGGCGCAGGCCGGCGTCAACATCGTGATCATTACCCAGGGCTCCAGCGAAAGCAGCATCACCTTCGCCGTGTCGCCTGCGCAGGCCAAACCGGCCCAAAGAGCCGCGGAAAAGGAATTTGCCTACGAGATACGCGAAGCGCTTATCGAGCCGCTGAAAATAGAAACCGACCTGAGCGTGGTGGCCGTAGTAGGGGAAAACATGCGCTACCGCCCGGGTATTTCCGGTCGCCTGTTTCAGGCGCTGGGTAAAAACGGCGTCAACATCGTGGCCATCGCGCAGGGCTCCAGCGAACTGAATATTTCCGTCGTGGTGAATGCCATGTACGAAACCAAAGCGCTGAACGCCATCCATGAAGCGTTTTTCCTGTCGGATACCAAAACCCTGCACCTGTACATGGTGGGTGTGGGACTGATCGGAAGCACGTTGCTGAAACAGATCGAATCACAGGCGGAATTCCTGCGTGAAAAACGCAACCTGGAAATCAAGGTCGTCGGCCTGGCCAACAGCCGCCGTATGGTGCTCACCGAAAACGGCATCCCGCTGGATGGCTGGAAAAACGAGATGGAAAAAGGCGAACCGTTTTCCATGCTGCGGTTTACGGAGCAAATGAAAGCATTTAACCTGCCCAATGCCATTTTTGTGGACAACACGGCTTCCGGTGACGTAGCAGGCTTTTACGAGCAAATCCTCGACGCCAGTATTTCCATTTCCACACCGAACAAAGTGGCGGCATCGTCACCCTACGTTCAGTACCTGCGACTCAAGCACCTCGCCAACCGCCGTGGGGTGCAGTGGCGCTACGAAACCAACGTGGGAGCGGGACTTCCTATCATCAGCACGCTGAACGACCTGATCCATTCCGGCGACCGGATCGTGAAGATCGAAGGCATTCTTTCGGGCACTTTGTCGTTCATTTTCAATACGTTCTGTGCGCCCGGCCAGACGGAAGGTTTTTCGGCTATCGTAAAAGAGGCCAAAAAACGCGGCCTTACCGAACCCGACCCGCGCGACGACCTGTCCGGCTCCGACGTGCGCCGCAAACTGCTCATCCTGGCCCGTGAATCGGGCCTGCCACTGGAGTCGGCCGACATCGACATCGAACAGATTTTACCGGAAAAATGCGTGCAGGCCACTTCTGTCGATCAGTTTTTTGAAGCGCTGGAACAGTCCGACGATTATTTCGAAAACATGCGCAAAACGGCTGCAGACAATGGCAAGGTGTTGCGTTTCGTAGCCAAACTGGAGGATGGCAAGGCTGCCATCGTGTTGCAGCAATTCGATACCGGCCACCCGTTCTACTTCCTGAGCGGCAGCGACAATATGGTGGTATTTACGACCGAACGTTACCGCGAGCGGCCGCTGGTGGTGCGCGGCCCCGGAGCAGGCGCCGAAGTAACGGCGGCGGGTGTTTTTGCCGAGGTGATCGGTATGAGCGGTATGGGATAGCGCTTCAAAAGCGCGTGTTTGTTTTTTTGTGTTTTGTATTTCGTAAGGGTTACCGCGCTTAGCCAGATCGCAAACACTAAACACAAAAAACCAGACCAGCCTCTTAAAACAATACCGGCGCCTTGTGAGCAACATCCAAGGGAATTGCCGTATCATTGCCGGGAAATCCAAGCGAGCACGATTCAACTGTATATGCGTAGACCCATTGACATACTTTCCGCCGGCGAACTGCTGGTAGATTTCATTACTGCCGAGTTTGTACAAACGCTGGAGGAAGCGTCGCTTTTTAAACGTGTTCCGGGGGGGAGTCCTGCCAATCTGGCCATGAACATGGCCCGGCTGGGCAACAAGGCCCTGCTCGCTGCGACGGTAGGCAACGATGATATGGGAGATGTGCTGCGCAATTACGTCGGCAAACTGGGCGTCGATACGACTTACATCGCGCAGGTTGACGAGCCCACTACCATCATTCTGGTAACTCGTTCGGCGGCGGTATCCAATTTCCAGCCGTACCGGGCAGCCGATGCGGTTCTTTCTATCCGTCAGTTTCCGTACCAGCGCTTCGAAGAAATCGGCATTTTCCATACCACCTGTTTCGCTTTGAGCAAACAACCGGCCCAGCACGTACTCCTGGAAGCCGCTGAAAAAGCAAAACGCGCCGGTTGCCAACTGAGCATCGACGCCAATTACGCCGAAAAAATATGGCCCGACCGCCGCGAAGCCCAGCGCCTCGTCGCGGAATTGTGCCGCTTACGCACGCTTGTGAAAGTGAGCGACGTCGACTGGGCCCGTCTGTATGAAGACGAATCGCCCGCACCCGATGCTGTGATCGACCATTTTCTGAAAATGGGCGCCTCCGAGGTCTGTTTCACCCTCGGCGACAAGGGCTGCTGGGTGGGCAACGGCGAAGAACGCCATTTCCTGCCTGCCCGCGAAGTGGATGTGAAAGATACTACCGGCGCCGGCGACGCTTTCTGGTCGGGCTATCTCACCGCCCGCCTCGATGAAAAAAGTCTGCTCGAATGTGCCATTGCCGGCCGTCGTATGGCGGAACTCAAACTTTGTCATTTCGGCCCCCTGCCGGAAAAAGTGGACCGCACTGCGATTTACGTGGATCTGAATTCCACTGTCGGCATGTAGTTTTGGTGTTTGGGGTATGGTGTTTGGTGTTTAGGGGGCTCCGTTCTTGGCGTTTCTTTTACATGAAACCGAATCCGCGTTCATTTCATTTTTTGAAATAAAATAGCCCGAGCCACCAAAAGCAACGCCCCCCAAACACAAAACACCACAAACGAAACACCCCCATGGAGGAGTCCCTGCAATTCACTTCCATTCTCGAAATTTCCACCAACAAACTCTGGGGCGCACACCTGCCCGTACCCCACCTGATTGCCCAGACATTCCTGGCCGAAGACGCCAAACGAGTCATCTGCACCCTCAATGAAAAAGTGGAATTCCAGTGCGCGCTCGTGCCGAAAGGAGAAGGCGTGTATTGCATCGTGGTAAATAAAAAAATCCGCGACCAACTCGGCCTGAAAGAGGGCTCTACGGCGCGTGTCAGCCTCAAAAAGGACGACAGCGAATACGGACTGCCCATGCCCGAAGAACTGGCCGAAGTACTGGCCCAGGACGAAGAAGGCAACCGGCTGTTCCATGGGCTTACGCCGGGCAAACTGCGCACTTTGCTCTACATCGTCGGGCACGTAAAAAATACGGATGTACGCATTTCACGGGCGTTTGCTATTGTGGAACATTTGAAGGCGAACGGCGGGAAAATCAATTACAAACAGTTACACGAGGATTTGAAGAAGTAGCGCCGAACCCCAGTTCGGCGACACACACGCCGAACTGGGGTTCGGCGGTACGTTAGTACTCCATCCGCGCCAGCACCGGCAAATGATCCGACGGGTAATGGCAATTCCGCGAATCGCTGAGTACGGCATGTTGTTTTACGCGCACCCGGCGGTCATTGACAAAAATATAGTCGATCAGGCGGGTGACCGGTTCGTTGAATTTGAACCCGTTGAACGTGCCTTCGGGGCCGAAAGACGGTTGTTCACTTACTGCCCAGGTATCGATCAGAACACTGTTCAGCAGTTTGGCCGGCGGGTCGGTCACTTCGGAGTTGAAATCGCCCATCAGAATGGCCACTTCGTTTTTCTGATTCAGCGCCTTCATTTTGGCCAGGATTAGTTCGGCGGAGTGCAGACGCGCCTCTTTCCCGATGTGGTCGAAATGCGTATTGAACACCCAGATGCGTTTCATCGAAAGGCTATCGTACAAATGTGCGTAGGTACAAACGCGCGGCAGGGCTGCATCCCAGCCTTTGGAAGGCACGTCGGGTGTTTCCGACAACCAGAAAGTGCCCGATTCCAGCAGTCCGAAACGCGCTTTCCGGAAATACAGCGCCGAATATTCACCCGCTTCCTTACCGTCGTCGCGGCCGCCGCCCACGCGCCCGTAAGCGGGCAGTTGCTGGCTCAGGTATTCCACCTGCCGGTGCAGCCCTTCCTGGATGCCGAATACGTCGGGGTTGTAAAAACGCAGTTGCGCGGCCAGGTGATCGCGGCGTACGGGCCAGGCGTCGGGGCCGTCGTCGGGGTTGTCGTAGCGGATGTTGTAGGTGAGGGCGGTGAGGGGCGTCTGGCTGTAGGCCTGGAAGGTCAGGAAAATAAAAAGGATTGGATAAAAACGCAGCATATTATGAGTCATTTGAAAGTAGTAAATCCTATTTTTTCTGGTTGGGAAAAAATTTAGCCCGATATACTTGCATGGCATTGTCGATGTCATCCTGCGTTAAAAAATCGGAAATCCCAGATTCAAGGCGGCTCAGTTCGATTCCTTTTTGGGTATATGATTTTTGCAAACCTCCAATTTCTTTTACAATTGTATCCAGTTCATTGGTATCAAGTATAGCATGGTGTTTTGCATCCAGGGTCCAGATCAATTCGTGAAAAAAGACTGATTCTCCACGATCAAAATTGATTTTAAGCAAATTAAAGGCGTCTTTAAGCAAGGTATCCATTGGTATTCGTGTTGTATCCATAACCCGGTGTAGCCTCCGGCCCGACTGCCCAAAGATCTGTCAATTTTCAAAGGCTGCCAATCTCCACTTGTTAAAAGATGCAACTACCGACGTTATGCCGCTACGCGGCTAAAGTGGCAAAGCCGAATTAAGGCAACAGTCGAACCTTCTCTTTTGAAATGCGCAACAAATCTGGAAAAAACGCATTAAAATCTTCCGAAAACGCCTCGATTTCTTCAAAAAAGAAATGCCCGAGCGCTTTCGCATCAAAATTGCCGGCCAGCCGCAGGCTAAACCGGTCGAGCACCCATTCCAGTCCGTCGCGGCGGGTATAGCCGTGCAAAAATTTGCCGGCAGTCATTTTGGGCAGGCGTTCCTGCAAAATGGCGGGCATTTCGGCACGCCGGTTTTCCAGTTGGCGGTAGGTTTTTGCTGCAAAATCCTCGAACGGCTCGTCGGTATATTTGTCCCAGTTCAAAGCCAGCAGGTGGTCGTACAAAATATCCGTGAACGGCGGCGAATACCGCCCGGCATACGGTCGGATACGTGCCACACTGCGGTCGGTCATCGCATGGTTATCCGTATAGGAATCGATGGTGCGATGCAGGAGAATGCCCTGTTGTACGGCGGGTGGGTAGGCCTGCCAGTCGTGGCCTTTCACAAAATCGCCGATAAAATTGCCGAGAAGCAGGTCTTCATCGCCGAAAGAAAGGAAACAGTGTGCGAGGTGGTTCATAGATGATTAAGTACTTTCCTGAGGTTATGTCACAGGCGTCAGACAGGAAAAAACTGCTTTTATTCTATTTTCACTGCCGGAAACCTGTAAGGTTTTGAAAACCTTACAGGTTTTACACCTGATAAGCGGGGTGTTTTATTACTTTTGCGGCCGTTTTCAGATTGCCTTTTCAGGGGCGAACTCCGAAACACAGCGACAGGCACAGAACAGCCTGCGCCGCTGATCGTTCATTCAATTATTTATTCGACATATTTTATGGCTCTGCAGTGCGGTATCGTTGGCCTGCCCAACGTTGGCAAATCTACTCTTTTTAATGCGCTGACCAATGCGAAAGCACTGGCTGCCAACTATCCTTTCGCCACCAAAGATCCCAACGTGGGCATTATCACCGTGCCCGATGCGCGGCTGGATAAACTCACCGAGATCGTGGAGCCGCAAAACACCCAGCCGACCACGGTGGAGATCGTGGACATTGCCGGCCTTATCAAAGGCGCCAGCAAAGGCGAGGGTCTGGGCAACCAGTTCCTGGCTAATATCCGCGAAGTGGACGCCATCGTACACGTGGTGCGTTGCTTCGACGACGACAACGTGGTGCACGTCGACGGCTCGGTGAATCCGGTGCGCGACAAGGAAATCATCGACCTCGAACTGGGCCTGAAAGACCTCGAAACCGTCGAAAAACGCCTCGACAAGGTGGCCCGCGCCGCCCGCATGGGCAGCAAGGAAGACATCCGGGCGCTGGAAGTGCTCACGGCCGTTAAGTCGCACCTCGAACAAGGCCGCGTGGTGCGCGAACTTCTGTCGGATATGGAAGAAGACGCCCGCAGCCTCGTGCTGCGCGATCTGGCGCTACTGACTGCCAAACCCGTTTTGTACGTTTGCAATGTGGACGAAGCCGCCATCGAAACCGGCAACGCCCACACGGAGGTTTTCCGCAAATCGGTGGCTGCTGAAAAAGCGGAAGTGATCATGATTTGCGCGGGTATCGAAGCGCAGATTGCGGAAATGGAAACCAAAGAAGAGCGCCTGGAATACCTGGAAATGATGGGCCTGAAAGAACCCGGCGTGAACCGCCTGATTCAATCCGCTTATAAATTGCTGAACCTCATTACGTATTTCACCGCAGGTGTGAAGGAAGTACGCGCCTGGACGGTGCGCCGCGGCGCCAAGGGTCCGGAAGCGGCCGGCGTGATCCACTCCGATTTTGAAAAAGGATTTATCCGCGCGGAAGTGATCAAATACGAGGATTTTGTGACGCTGGGCTCGGAAGCGAAAGTAAAAGAAGCCGGCAAAATGTCGGTGGAAGGAAAAGAATATGTGGTGACAGACGGGGATATTATGCATTTCAGATTCAACGTGTAAATGTGTTTTTCGTGTTTGGTGTTTTGTGTTTGGAGCGCGTTGCTCCTGGCTTTATCGCTTAAAATGCCAGGAGCAATGCGCCCCAAACACGAAACACCAAAAACCAAAAACCTGAAAAAAACAAGCCATGATTTCAACCATCATTTTTGACCTCGGCGGCGTGCTGATTGACTGGAATCCCGAATATGTTTTCAAGCACGTCATCCCGGACGAGGAAAAGCGCCGTTTTTTCTTCGAACACGTGGCCACCCACGACTGGAACATAGAACAGGATGCCGGCCGCACCCTGGAAGAAGGAACTACCCTGCTGGTAAACAAACACCCCGACTGGGAACATGAAATCCGCGCTTTTTACGGCCGCTGGGAAGAAATGCTGGGCGGACCGATCCACGACACGGTGGAACTGCTCCGCGACCTCAAGGCAAACGGCAACTACCGCCTGCTGGCACTCACCAACTGGAGCAATGAAACCTTCCCGGTAGCGCTCGACCGCTACGAGTTCCTGCACTGGTTCGAGGGCATCGTCGTTTCGGGCGACGAAAAAACACGCAAACCCTTTTCCGATATTTACGAAATCCTGCTCGACCGCTACGACGTGCAGCCGGAAGATGCGGTGTTCATCGATGACAGCCTCGCCAACGTAGAAGGCGCTGAAGCCGTGGGCCTCAACGGTATCCATTTTCAGGGCGCCGCTGCCCTGCGCGAAACCCTGCGCGAGTGGAAAGTGGAGGTGTAAGCCGCTACGCTTCCCTCGATTACCTGCGCGGCCTGATGGCCCTGGCAGTGCTGGTGTTTCATTATGAAAAATGGATCACGCAGTCCTGGAATCCCGCCACGCCGCAGGGCCGGCTGGGTGTGTACGCTGTTTCTATTTTTTTCATGATCAGTGGCATAGCGCTGGGGAGCGTTTACCGGGACACCGATTTTACGCGTGGACGGGAGTGGTTGAAATTCGGCGCCAAGCGCCTGTTTCGCATTTTTCCGCTGCTGTGGCTGGCAACGCTCGCCACCATTTTTATGGAAGAAACCCCTTTTTCGGGGGCGCAGATTCTCCTCAACCTGAGTTGTTTGTTCGGATTTGTCGATGCTTCGCGCGACATCGCCACGGGCGCGTGGTCCATCGGTTGCGAATGGGTGTATTACACCGTTTTTCCGCTTTTTATGCTCCTGGCTTCCAAAAGCAGGGCAGCACTTGCTACGGTGGTTTTACTGCTGTTCGCTGGCGCCATGTATTATGCCATGCAGCCCGTTTTTATTGATTCCGGTACGCCGCAGTCCGTTTGGTGGCCGGTGTACGTGCAGGCGATCAACCATGCGTTTTTCTTCGCAGCCGGCGTGGGTGTCGCTTTTTATAAAAATGAAGCGGAAAAACTGCCGGCGTATCGCTGGCGTATCCTGTTGATTTTAAACGTTTTAGTGCTTTTTTTATACCCGGCAGGCAACGCTGCTGTAACACTCGTGGGCGGCGCTAACCGGGTAGTATTTTCCATTGCGACACTGCTGCTGACGGCCTCTTTTTTTCTTGGAAATATTCGGCTGTACGGACGGCTGCACCAAATCTTTCATTGGCTGGGAATGGTTTCCTACTCCCTGTACCTGCTGCACCCCATTGTTTTCAGGGTTGTTAAAGCGGTCAATACACGCATTTCCCACAGCCCCGATGAATGGATTTTCCCGGTAGCGCTTCTGGCGACGCTGGCGGTCAGTCATTTTTCGTATCGGTTACTGGAAAAACCGATGATTCGTTTGGGGCATTTTTTCACGGTTCGGTAAAAGGGAATTTGGTTCCGTTCGGCTACCTTTCCAATATCTCCACCTGCTTCGGTTTCGTCAGCCGGATACTGTACCGCCGCTTCCCCGTTTTTTTCTGAACAAACGAACTCACCTTGCCTGTGATGCGCACGCGTTTGTCCTGAAATTGCTCAAGCGGCGTAAAAAAGCCCATACTTTTCCGGAAAATCGTAATGTCGAAGGCATTGTCGGGATAGGGTTTGAACAGGTTCAGGTATCCGATCACCCCGTCGGCCTGCATGAACTCTTTGGTGCTCACCACCGGCCCCGTAATGGTAATGTACTGGTGTTCAAAGAATTGTACGGAATCAGGATTGCTGACAACGATCGGGTTTTTAAAAGAACTGCCCGGCGCCTGTGCCGAAAGACGAGCGGAGAGAAAGAGCAGCAGGAAAAACGGAAAAAATGTGCGCATGAGTTAAATTTGTATATAATTGTGTGCAAGGTACGGGCTGTTTGTGCGTTATCGGTTATCGTAAAAACACTGCCTTACCACCCTGATAACCGGTAACTGATAACTGACAACAAAAAATGCTCATCCGACTTTACACCTGCCTCTTCCTCCTCGGCGCCTGCGCCGCTGCTGCCCATGCCCAGCCTTCCAGAAAAATCAAACTGACACCCGTCAGCCTCGGATTCGACCTGCCCGATTCGTACAAACAGCGCACCTTCGTAAAAGGCCTTGCCGGTTTTGTCAACAAGATCGACCAGTTGGTGGGCGCTATGGTGATGCTCGACGACAACAAAACGTCGGTACTCACACGTTTCGTGCGGCAGGACAAACCGCCGGTGGTGACGACCTCCTCTTCGGACGTGATTTACAGCGCCAAGATCGACGCGAAATTTAAATTCAACGGCGCATACAGCATCGCTTCCACCAAGGTCGACAAAGACAAAATCTGCGAACTGGTGATCACCGACATCGGCTACGCGTTTTTGCCGGAAGACTATATTCCATATCTCGAAATCTGCCGCGCCGCTACCAATGTGGCCCCCGAAACACGCCGCAAAACGTATTACATTCGCTCGGCCAAACTGACTACCGTGTACACCCGGCTGTACCAGAAAGTGGTCGGCGACACGGAAGTAGGTGGTGTGGTGTTCAGCGTTGGCGGCGAGGTGTTCAGCAGCAGCGACCAGTTCAAGGTCGATTACGTGGTGTCGGTCGATCTCGTCAGCCTGGAAAAACTGCTGTCGATGCAGAACTGCAACGACCTGATCAACAATGAAGAACTGGCCCGCCGCGAAAAAGCCGAACAAACCCGCCTGGCCGCTCTGCGCGCCGATGAGGAACGCAATGCCCGCCAGCAGGAACTGGCCGCCGCCAAAGCCCAGGTGGAAGACCTGAAAAAAACGCTCAACGACAACATCGTGCGCACCGGCGAAATGCAGCGCGCCCTCGCCGAAGCGCAGGACAAGGAACACGCCGCCCTCGATCAACTCAATGTGGCGATTCGCCAGGCCAACCTGCTCAATGCACAGGCCGATCAGGCGAGCGCACAGGCCGACAGCCGCGAAGACGTGATCCTGACGTTCAAGAACAAGGACGGCAAGGTGCTGGAAATCAAGAGTCTGGAAGAACTGAGCGAGGAAAAATTGCGGGCCCTGGGATTCGATGTGGAGATTTTGAAACGGTAACGCGGATTTCGCGGATTCGTAGCAGATTTACGCGGATTTTCCCGTCGCAGAGTACTCCGTAGGAATAATGGCAGCGCGGATTACACGGATCAGGCGGATTTACGCGGATTTTTGGCAGATTTACGCGGATTTTTTCTAATTTCTCAACAATGCCTGAAAGCGAAGCGGTGTAATCTACGGACTCTCACTTCTCACCCTCTCACCTCTCTCTCAAGAGCGAAGCGGTGTAATCTACGGACTCTCACTTCTCACCCTCTCACTTCTCACTTCTCTCTCAAGAGCGAAGCAGTGTAATCTACGGACTCTCACATCTCTCACCCTCTCACTTCTCACTTCTATTTTCTCATGTCCGAACAAGAAGCCCTTCTCATCCGCCAACTCATCGCCGACAACGAGAACAAGGCTGCTGCCGAGCGGCTGTATGCATGGTTCAACGGCAAAAGCGACAGCCGGCAGGATGCGGCGCTGGCGCTGCTCAATCGCATCAAAGCGCTCGACAGCAGTGTGCTGGGCGGACTCATTTCCCAGGCCGATGCTGATCTGGAACGCAATCGCATCACGAAAGCCCTGCTCGAACTCAGCAAACAACTCGACGACACCGGAGAAATGCCGGAAGCCGCAGCGCCCACTTCCAAAGTATGGATTTTCGGCGTGGTGGCCATTCTGCTGGCCGGTATGCTTTACCTGGCGCTGGATAAACGCGGGAACAAAACGGCTGTGCCGGACACTTTTAATGTCAATGTACACGTACACGGCCCCGGCGGCGAATCCGACCTGATCACCGGCGGAAAAATAAAGTTGCTCCTCGGAGCTTACCATTCGCCGGTTCAGGACATTAACAGCAGCGGCCAGGCTATTTTCGATGAAATACCCGGAAAATACCTTCACGAATCGGTGCAGGCGGTGCCGCTGGAAATGCGATACAAGGTCGTCGGGCAATCGGCCCGCACGGCGCTGGAAAACCGGAACATCACGTTTACCCTCGCGCCCATTCCGGATACGACGGTGGTGCGCGGTGTCGTTTATCTTCCCGGTGCGGGCAATAAACCGGCTGCCGGCGCCGAACTGGATATCGATGGTGGACTGGCGACCGGAAAAACGGATGAAAAAGGCCGGTTTCAACTGGCGGTGCCGCTGGCTGCCGGCAAAACGACCCGGCTGAAAATTGACTATCAGGGTAAAAACCGGTACAACCGCGACCTGACCGTTAGTGCAAGCAACTTATTTGAACTCACACTGAACCCATGAATACACGTTTGCTCCTCTTGCTTTTCCTCGCCTTGCACCGGCTGTCCGCACAGCCCGCCGGCGAAGTGGTGTTTATGGGCCGTGTTGTCGATGCGGAACAAAAAAGTGTAAAAGGCGCCCGCGTCATTCTTGTGGGATTGAGTGAAGCGCGCACCGACGACGACGGCCTGTTCCGCGTATCGGTGCCTGCTTCGGTGGTGGAAGTACAGGTCGAACTGGAGCGATACGAAGTCGTGTACCCGCGCTCGGGCCGTGCTCCCGTACCCCGCTCTTCGGCCACGCCGGTGGTATTCGAGGTAAAAAAAATGCAGGGTGGCGAACAGGAGCGGCTCGTGCGGCAACTGCGTGAAAACGTGCGCAAACTCGAAAACGACAAACGTTTTAAGGAAAACGAAATCGCGCGGCTGGAAAAAAACATGCAGGACTCCATTCGCACCTACCAGAAACTGTTCGACGAAAACGGGGGGCGCAACAGCCGCCTGATGGATTCGCTGGAACGCAAGGTGCAGCAGTTGCTGGCCTCGCAGGAGGCGGCACTCATTGCCCAGAAAAAGGAACAGTTGTACGGACAAATCACCCGTACCATGCTGAGTTTTCTGGACAAGGCCAAAAACCTGCGCGACGCCCTGGCACGTATCGACGACGTGTTTCTGTCGGAAGCGGCGCGCGCTGAATTTGAAAAAAACGTCACCGCCTACAGCATTACCCGCGACTCGCTGTACAGCCTCGACAAGGGTTTTGCGGAAAGTGTGCGCCTCTTCTGGAACAGCAACGAAGCCAACACCAAAATGGCGGTCATCCACGAATTATCCATCGTCCAGATACACGAAGGCATTATGCTCCCGCTCAACAGCAGCGTGATCGGTCCGGTGCGCGATGCCGCCACGGGCCAGGCTTCCCGGGTGGCCGCCAGCAAAAAGGCCCGAAAAGGCGCCCGAAAAGCGCTGGAACAACTGGCATTCCCGCTGCTGAATCTGCAATTGCGGATCGATGAATTGATGGGAATACTGGACCGCTGATTCAAATGATTTATCTGATTCAATGATTACGATACGGAACGGGCGACAGAAGGTTTTCCTTTTAAATGGACGCAAATCATGTATTCACATCAATCATTTGAATCAGCGGTCAAATTCAGAGTTTAACCACTAAAACAATCCAATACATATGAAAAACATCC
>JAKQJD010000518.1 GCA_029561355.1 Bacteroidota bacterium
CCTTCACCCATGAACGGGTAAGCACCGAAAACCTCCACATCGACCACCAGAAACTGGCCTGGCGTAAACAAAGGGCGGTGGAACGTATCGAACAAGCCATCCACTACGCTGAAACCATCCAGTGCCGGAGCCAACTGCTGCTGGCTTATTTCGGCGAGCCCGAGAGCAAACGCTGCGGCATCTGCGACGTCTGTACCGGCCGCAACAAAACCGACATCGCCACCGACACATTCGAAGCCTATGAAAAAAAGATCCGGGAAGTATTAAAAAAGGAACCGCTTTCACCGGAAGAAGTGTTAAAGGCTTTCGCCCTCAAACGCCAGGAAACGGTGGCCAAAGTGCTGGCTTACCTGCTTGACGAGCAAAAACTCGTTCAGAAAGACGACGGTAATCTGTACTGGCCGGCATGAAAATTTTACATTCTACCCTGGGCGATATTGCGACGCCCCGGCGATGCCGAGGGCTATTGCTTACACCCCTTCAGGGCTATTCACAACTCACAACTCACTATTCACAACTCACAACGGACTCTCACTTCTCACTCTCTCACCTCTCACTTCTAATCCATGCGTCAGATCGCCATTTCCGACATTCACGGTTGCAGCAAATCGTTCACTGCGCTGCTCGACAAACTCGCGTTGTCCACGTCCGACGAGTTGTACCTGCTGGGCGACTACGTGGACCGTGGCCCCGACTCGAAAGGAGTGATCGACGTTATTTTCCAACTTCAAAAGGATGGCTATCAGGTGCAGTGCCTGCGCGGCAATCACGAAGAACTGGTGCTACAGGCGGCCACCGGCGATTTTACAGGACTGGACCGCTGGCTGTTTACGGATGGTAACGATACGATGAAAAGTTTCGGCGTGGGCTCTATTGCCGATATCCCGCAGGTGTACCTGACATGGATGGCATCGCTACCCTATTTCATCGAAACCGGCCGGTATATTCTCGTGCATGCCGGTCTGGATTTTTCCTGGGACGACCCGTTGACGGTAACGGACGAAATGTGCTGGATCAGGCACTGGTACTCAAATATCCGTTACGACTGGCTCGGCGAGCGCATTCTGGTGCACGGGCATACGCCAATTTTCACACAAGTTATTAAGGATCAATACAAAACGCTGCAACACAACCAATACCTCGACATCGATGCCGGTTGCGTTTTTGCACACGAACGGTTTGTGAACAAGGAAGGACTGGGGTATTTGTGCGCGTTCGACATGACGGACCCGAAACTGATTTTTCAGCGCAACGTGGACTACTAATTGGGATGGATTGGAAATGTGGATATCGGCTCCGCCGATCTTGAGGGCATGGGAAACGCGGATCTTGCGGATTATGCGGATAAATATTGATCTGGTGGCCTGCCGGCCACTTCTTTTTGATTTTTGACTGTGATTTTTGACTATGATTTTAAGTGAT
>JAKQJD010000519.1 GCA_029561355.1 Bacteroidota bacterium
GTCGCTGACCTTTGCTTAGGGGTGTGTAGGTGTCATTGCGTGACATTTTTTTTAAACACATAGGCACATAGAACAAATAGCCTGTAGAGTACGCCATGCTATGTGTTCTATGTGCCTATGTGGTAAATTACTCTACGTGTGTTTTACCCGTTAGAACACATAGTTTTGACTGCTTCGCAGCCCTTTTAACCCATTATTTGCATAAACGATAAAAAATGAAATTAATCAGATTTGGCGAAGCCGGTAATGAAAAACCCGGACTTCTGGATGCGAACGGTTTGCGCAGGGATCTTTCCAGCCTTTTTCCGGATTGGGACCGAACGTTTTTTCAGCAGGACGGACTGGCGGAACTGGCAAAACAAAACGTGGAAGCATTTCCGATGGTGTCCGAAACAGCCCGCTGGGCGGCCTGCGTCGCGCGCCCGGGCAAGGTGATCTGTATCGGCCTGAATTATTCCGACCACGCTGCGGAGTCCGGCATGCCTGTCCCCACCGAGCCGATCATTTTTCAAAAAGGCGCCAATACCGTCGTGGGCGCTTACGACAACATCCTGATTCCCCGGAAAAGTGAAAAAACGGACTGGGAAGTGGAACTGGGCATCGTCATCGGTAAAGACGCCCGCTACCTGAATTCTGTTGAAGAGGCAAAAGAATACATCGCGGGGTACTGCATCTCGCACGACGTGTCCGAGCGCGCCTTCCAGATGGAACGTGGCGGGCAGTGGACCAAAGGCAAATCCTGCGACACATTCAACCCCCTCGGTCCTTTTTTGTCTACGCCCGAAGAGATCCGGGACGTACACAATTTATCCATGAAACTCTGGGTGAACGGCGTACAAATGCAGCACGGCAGCACCAGGACCATGGTTTTTGACTGCTATTTCATCGTGCATTATCTGTCGCAATTTATGACGCTCGAAGCGGGCGATTTGATTTCAACCGGCACGCCGCCGGGGGTTGGGCTCGGCATGAAACCGCCGCAGTATTTGAAAGAAGGCGATAAAGTGACACTCGAAATCGAGGGCCTGGGCCGGCAGGAACAGGTTTGTGTGAATGCCTGATAGCGTGTTTCGTTTTTGGTGTTTAGTGTTTGGGAAAAACGGATTACTTATCAAATCCCAAATAACGAACACAAAAACGATTGATTACCAATGCATTAGCCTACTCTCAACACCAGCATTTTAATGAATATATTCAACAACCAGGTCGCCATCGTCACCGGAGCGGGTATCGGCATCGGCTTCGAGGTAGCGCGTCAACTGGCTTTGCAGGGCGCCCGGGTCGTTTTAAACGATATTGACGAAGATTTGGCCCAAAGCGCAAGCCAAACCATCCGGGAAGCCGGCGGCGTTTGTGAAGGTTTCGGCGGGGACATTTCCGAGATCCCGAACATCGAAGGGATTGTACAATTTGCGGTCAGCACTTTTGGCAAACTGGATATCCTGATCGCCAATGCAGGCATCACGACCTTCGGCAGTTTTTTGGAATACCAGCCGGAGTCCATGCAGAAACTCCTGAAAGTCAACCTCTTCGGCACCTTTTTCCTGATCCAGGCGGCCGCGAAACAAATGGCTTTGCAAGGCCATGGCGGCAGTGTTTTACTGACCGGTTCTGTCACAGGCCATTCGGCGCATCCGTACCTGGCGGCCTACGGCATGACCAAAGCGGCTATCGATCAGTTGGCTAAAAACCTGGTGATCGACCTCGCGCCGCACCGGATCAACATCAACACCATCGTACCGGGCGCGACGCTGACGGAACGCACCATGCAAGACGAAAGATTCGAACAGGTATGGTCTAAAATCTCGCCTTCGGGCCGGCCCGCCACCACTGCCGATATCGCACATGCCGCGCTGTTTCTGGTATCGCCGCTGTCGAGGCAGATCATGGGGCAAAACCTGGTGATCGACGGGGGATGGACATCGGTCGGGATCTCGCCTTATTGATTTGAAGTCGGCTTCGCCTCCATTCTGTTCAATCTAAGATCATCTATGTCCAAAATGAAAGATCAAAAATTAAGAAGCGCAGACTGGTTTTCACGGTCCGGCAAAGACGGGTTTATCTACCGGGCCTGGTTTAAAAAACAGGGCATCCCGCAGGAAGAATTGAGCGGCAAACCGATCATTGGTATTTGTAACACCTGGTCGGAGTTGACGCCGTGCAATTCGCATTTCAGGGAACTGGCTGAATTCGTCAAACGCGGCATTCTGGAACAGGGCGGTTTCCCGGTCGAATTTCCCGTTATGTCGCTGGGCGAAACCCTGATGAAACCGACGGCCATGTTGTACCGGAATCAGGTCAGCATCGACGTGGAAGAGTCCATCCGTGCCAATCCCATCGATGGCGTTGTGCTGTTGTGCGGTTGCGATAAAACGACCCCCGCGCTGGTGATGGGCACTTGCAGCGTCGATATTCCGACGATCGTACTGTCAGGCGGCGCGATGCTGACCGGCAGGCACCACGGAAAAAGTATCAGCACGAGCGACATCTGGCGATTCAGCGAGGAAAACCGGACCGGGCGCATGACGAATGAGGAAATGATCCTGGCCGAAGCGGGTATGTGCCGGAGCGACGGGCATTGTGCCGTGATGGGAACCGCCTCCACCATGGCGTGTATGGTCGAGGCACTGGGCTTGTCTTTGCCACAAAATGCCGCTATTCCAGCGCCCGATTCGGCCCGGAAAGTACTGGCACATCTGACCGGGAAAGAGATCGTGAAAATGGTACACTCCGACCTCAAACCGTCCGATATCCTCACCAGGCAAGCCTTCGAAAATGCGATCAAAGTGAATGCGGCGGTGGGAGGTTCTACCAATTTTGTCATTCATTTACTGGCCATTGCGGGGCGCGTGGGTGTGGCGTTAAATCTGCAGGATATGGATACGTATTCCGCAGATATTCCCCTGATCACCAATTTGCAACCTTCGGGCAAGTACTTTATGGAGGATCTGTACTATGCCGGCGGGCTTCCTGCCGTTATTAAAACGTTGTTGCCGCGTTTGCATGCGGATTGTATCACGGTAAACGGTCTTACCATTCAAGAAAATTACGGCGAACGGGCATGTTACGATTCCGACGTGATTTCGACGCTGGATAAGCCGTTCAACGAGGTGTCGGGCATTGTGGTATTGAAAGGCAATTTGTGTGAAAACGGCGCCGTGATCAAACCTTCCGCAGCCAGCAAACACCTGATGCAGCACACCGGAAAAGCCGTCGTTTTTGAAACCATCGACGACTACAAAGCGCGCATCGATGACCCCGATCTGGAAGTGGACGAAAACAGCGTGCTGGTTTTAAAAAATGTCGGACTGAAAGGGTACCCCGGCATGCCCGAAGTGGGCAACATGGGTCTTCCACCCAAACTACTCGAAAAAGGGATTACCGACATGGTACGCATCTCCGACGGCCGCATGAGCGGAACAGGGTTCGGAACCGTGGTGCTGCACGTTTCGCCTGAAGCGGCGCTGGGCGGCACGCTGGCTTTGGTTCAAAACGGCGATGTCATTACGCTCGACGTGGCTCAAAGGTCTTTGCATTTACACGTCGGGGATGCCGAGTTGCTGGAAAGAAAAAGCAGGTTTACGCCCATCGATCTGGGTTATACGAGGGGTTATACCCAACAGTTTATTCAGCATGTTTTGCAACCGGAAGAAGGGGCGGATTTTGATTATTTAAAAGGAGGATCGGGGTCGGATATTCAACGGGATTCGCATTGAGGGGAATTTGAGGATTTGAACTCATCTACTCGAATACCCACATCCTCAAATTAGGGCTGTACGAAGGATTTTGCTTATTCCACTTTTGGTTCGGCTACGCCCCCTCATAGGAGGATGGGAACGCGGATGAAGCGGATTATGCGGATTAATATTGATTTTTTTTGGTGGCCGTACGGCCACTTTTTTAGATTTTTTACGGATTAAATCCGCCTCCGGCGGGTGGATGCACGAGGTGTCAGTAAATGGAAGTTATAGATTGTAACTTTTTGCTTCTCTTTTATAAATGATCGATTTGGTCTACGTCCCGCCGAAGGCGGGGTTAGATCCGTTTATAATCAGAAAAAGTGGCCGCAAGGCCACCAAAAAAAATCAATATTAATCCGCATAATCCGCTTCATCCGCGTTCCCATCCTCCTACGAGGGGCGTAGCCGAACCAAACCAAAGGGATTAAATTATTCACAAAACAGGCCCTAAAACTAAGATCAAAATCCTTCGTACAGTCCTATCCTCAAATCCTTGCATCCTCAAAAAAAACACTTTAACCAATTATACCCATGTTCACTCTATCAAACAAAACAGCCATCATCACAGGCGGCGGCAGTGGCATCGGGAAAGCCATTTCGCTGCTTTTTGCAAAACAGGGAGCCTTGGTGCACATTATTGAACTCAATGAAGAGAGCGCGGCAGAAACGCTGTTGCAAATACATGCCGAAGGAGGTCGGGGTGAAATCCATATTTGCGACATCGCCCAGCAAAAAACGGTGCTGGAAACCTTTCAAAAAATCGGCGCCTTCGACATCCTGATCAACAATGCCGGCATCGCTCATATCGGAAATGCGGAAAACACATCTGAATCCGATTTCGACCGGGTATTTCAGGTGAATGTAAAAGGCGTGTACAACTGTATACATGCGGCCATTCCCATCCTGAAAGCCGGCGGCGGCGGCCTCATTCTGAATATGGCGAGCGTGGCCGCCACAGTGGCGTTATCCGACCGGTTTGCGTATTCGATGTCGAAAGCGGCAGTAATGAATATGACTTTAACGGTGGCCAAGGATTTTATTAAGGACAATATTCGCTGCAATTCCATTTCTCCGGGAAGGGTACACACACCTTTTGTGGATGGCTACCTGGCCAAAAACTATCCCGACAACACCGCTGAAATGTTTGAAAAACTATCCAGAACCCAACCCATCGGGCGCATGGCGGAACCCGGGGAAGTTGCTGCGCTGGCGCTTTACCTGTGCAGCGACGAGGCGGCGTTTATCACCGGAACGGATTATCCAATCGATGGGGGATTTATTAAGTTGAATACGAATTAATTATAAAACCCGGAGGATGATTTATAAAAATGAGTTGGTGTATTACATTTACACGATTTAAAACTCCTGCGGCTGACGCCGGCTTACAAACACATCTCAAATAACGGTGCATTTCAAATTATCGCACTGGAATAGTCATCCGATGACTTTGAGTCATCGGATGACTATTCCAGTGCGATAATTTAAAATACACCCCAAATAACACAAGATGAAAACACAAATCAGGTGCCTGCTTTTAATTCTAATCTTATACGCTGGAAATACATACAATGCCCTGGGGCAAACTATTGACTCTACAAGTATTAAGATAATTAATGTAAGTTTTCTCTCTGATGGTTTTGCAGTTAAAGGGTGGCTTTTCGTGCCGTCGGACACAATGAATAAAAAACTACCGGCAATCGTGATGGCTCCCGGATTTTCAGGAACCAAAGAGTGTAATTACCAATTCTTCGCAGCAAATTTTTCTAAAGAAGGTTTTGCCGTTCTTCTTTTTGACTATCCTAATTTTGGTGAAAGTTCCGGATCGGTAAAGTATGAAGTTGACCCCTGGCAACAAATACAAGCATATCGGGATGGCATCTCATATCTTGAATCACGTGACGATATCGATTTTAATAGAATAGGCGTTTGGGGAGGTAGTTATTCGGGAGGGCATGCTTTGGTTGTTAGCGCTATCGACCGCCGGGTCAAATGTCTGGTATCTATGACTCCATTTATCAGTGGATCATATTATATAAAAAACCTTCCGGATAAAACGAAATCTTTCCTGTTTCAGCAATTTAATGCAGACAGATTATCACGCATTAAAGGAAAAGAACCGGTTACAATCCCGGTGGCAACGAACGATAGCCGGCAATTCAGCGCTATTTCCGGCAGTCATGCCTGGGATTTTATTGAAAGTTTTAAGGGCTATGCACCTTCTTTTAAAAATTTAGTTACCCTTAAGAGCCTTGAAATGCAATTGGAATATGAACCGGGATTATATGTACAAAATATTGGCGCTATACCCAAACTTTTCATTATTGCGAAACAAGATGAAATGGTCCCCGAGCAGTTGATTCTGGATGCTTTTAATATTGCATCCGAACCCAAGAAACTCATTTATTTAGAAGGGTATCATTTTTCTCCCTACATGGAAAAACTTTCGGAGGCAAGTAAACAAGCTTTAGACTGGTTTAAAAACAACCTGTGACAGGCTCAACCGGCAGCACACTTCCCTACTTTTCCTTTTCTTTGCCCCAAACAAGCCACCTCCTGTGACACATCCTGCCGAACCGCTTTCCATCCTGCGCCAGTACTGGGGATACGATGCCTTCCGCCCTTTGCAGGAGGACATCATCCGCTCGGTGCTCGGCGGACAGGATACGCTGGCGCTGCTGCCTACCGGCGGCGGCAAATCGGTGTGTTACCAGGTGCCGGCCCTGTGCCGCGAGGGTATTTGCCTGGTCGTATCGCCCCTGATCGCGCTCATGAAAGACCAGGTGCTCAACCTTCGCAAACGGGGCATTCCGGCGGCGGCCATCTACTCAGGCATGAGTCGCCGGGAAATCGACATCATTTTTGAAAATGCCTGCAACGGCGCTTACAAGTTGTTGTACCTCAGTCCCGAACGCCTGCTAACCGAACTGGCAAAAGTGCGTATACAACGTATGCAGGTGAGCCTGCTCGCCGTCGATGAAGCGCACTGCGTCAGCCAGTGGGGCTACGATTTCCGGCCGCCGTATTTGCGTATTCCCGAACTACGGGAGTTGCTACCGGGTGTTCCGGTACTGGCGCTGACGGCTACCGCTACCACCGAAGTTGTAAAAGACATTCAGGAAAAACTGGCGTTCCGGAAAACCCTCGTGTTCCGCCAAAGTTTCGGGCGTTCCAACCTGTCCTATTCCGTTTTGTACGAACCCAAAAAGCGGGAAAAACTGCTCGATATCCTGAAAAACGTGCCCGGCAGCGGGATCGTTTACGTCAGGAGCCGTGGAGAGGCCAAGGAAATCAGCCATTTTTTGCAGCAGAACAAGGTCAATGCCGGGTTTTACCACGCCGGACTGAGCACGGAAGAACGCAGCACCCGGCAGACGCAATGGATCGACGGGCATCTTCGCATTATGGTATGTACCAACGCGTTCGGCATGGGTATCGACAAACCCGACGTGCGCATCGTAGTGCACCTGCACCTGCCCGACAGCCTGGAAGCGTATTTCCAGGAAGCCGGACGAGCAGGCCGCGACGGCAAAAAATCGTACGCCACCTTGTTGTACGCGCCTTCGGATGCCGACAGTCTGCGTTTTCACCTCGAAGCGGCCTTCCCTTCGGTGGAATTGCTGGGGCGGATTTACCAGGCACTGGGCAGTTATACGCAACTGGCCATCGGCGCGGGCCTGGGCGAGACCTTCGATTTTGATTTCCCTTCCTTTTGCGCCACGTTCAAACTGGAGCAGGGTCGCACACATGCTGCGCTGAAAATTCTGGAGCAGGACGGCTGGATCGCCCTCAGCGATACGGATACGACCATGGCCCGTGCGCAGGTAACCGCTTCCAGAGAAGCCATTTACGATTACCAGTTGCGGCAGCCGCAGGCCGATAGCGTGATCAAAGTAATGCTGCGCGCCTACCCGGGTATCAACACGCATTATTCGGAAATCAGCGAGGCCATGATTGCCCGGTATGCCAACCTTCCCATCGAGAACATCCGGCAGGTGCTGGCCATGGCTTCCAAAGAAAATCTGCTGTTCTACGAGCCGCAAAAAGACAAGCCGCAACTGACCTTCACCCACGAACGGGTAAGCACCGAAAACCTCCACATCGACCACCAGAAACTGGCCTGGCGCAAACAAAGGGCAGTGGAACGTATCGAACAAGCCATTCACTACGCCGAAACCATTCAGTGCCGGAGCCAATTGCTGCTGGCTTATTTCGGCGAGCCCGAGAGCAAACGCTGCGGTATCTGCGACGTGTGCACCGGCCGCAATAAAACCGACATCGCCACCGACACATTCGAAGCATACGAAAAAAAGATCCGGGAAGTATTAAAAAAGGAACCGCTTTCACCGGAAGAAGTGTTAAAGGCTTTCGCCCTCAAACGCCAGGAAACGGTGGCAAAAGTGCTGGCTTACCTGCTCGACGAGCAAAAACTCGTTCAAAAGGAAGACGGAAACCTGTACTGGTCGGCATAATTTTTTTACATCTACATTTCAATCCCGCCCCCGGCGATACCGAGGGCTATTTGCTTACGCCCCTTCAGGGCTACTCACAACTCACCATTCACAACTCACCATTCACAACTCACAACGGCGTACTCTACGGACTCTCGCTTCTCCCCCTCTCACTTCTCACTTCTAATCCATGCGTCAGATTGCAATTTCCGACATTCACGGTTGCAGCAAAACATTCACCGCGCTGCTCGACAAACTCGCCTTGTCCACTTCCGACGAGTTGTACCTGCTGGGCGACTACGTGGACCGTGGCCCCGACTCGAAAGGCGTGATCGACATTATTTTCCAACTTCAAAAAGATGGTTACTCCGTGCAATGCCTGCGCGGCAACCACGAAGAACTGGTGTTACAGGCGGCCACCGGCGATTTTACAGGACTGGAACGATGGATGTTTACGGATGGTAACGATACAATGAAAAGTTTCGGCGTGGGGTCTATTGCCGACATTCCGCAGGTGTACCTGACATGGATGGCATCGCTACCCTATTTCATTGAAACCGGGCGGTATATTCTTGTGCATGCCGGTCTGGATTTTTCCTGGGACGATCCGTTGACGGTAACGGACGAAATGTGCTGGATCAGGCACTGGTACTCAAATATCCGCTACGACTGGCTCGGCGAGCGCATATTGGTGCACGGGCATACGCCCATCTTCACACAAGTTATTAAGGATCAATACAAAACGCTGCAACACAACCAATACCTCGACATCGATGCCGGTTGCGTTTTTGCGCACGAACGATTTGTGAACAAGGAAGGACTGGGGTATTTGTGCGCATTCGATATGACGGACCCGAAACTGATTTTTCAGCGCAACGTGGACTACTGATTGAGATGGATTTGGAGATGTGGATATCGGCTCCGCCGATCTTGAGGGCATGGGAAACGCGGATCTTGCGGATTATGCGGATAAATATTGATCTGGTGGCCTGCCGGCCACTTCTTTTTGATTTTTGACTGTGATTTTTGACTATGATTTTAAGTGAT
>JAKQJD010000523.1 GCA_029561355.1 Bacteroidota bacterium
TTTGATGGTGGCTGCCGGCACCTTGAAATAAATGCCCAGCGCGATGGCCGTCATGATGTTGTTGAAATTGTGGCGGCCGAACAGATACGTGCGCACTTCCACCAGCGCGCCTTCGTCGGAGAGAAACTCGACTTCCACGAATGGCATTTCTTTCACCAGCCGGATCTCGATAGTGCCGTTGTTGGGGTTTAAAATATCCGACTCCCGGTACTCTACCCGGCGCTTGTTGCGGCGCGCCATGGCGGGCAGGTATTTTTCAGAAAGGTTGAGAAAAATACAGCCGTTGGTGCGCGCCAGGTATTGGTAGAGTTCAGCCTCGGCTTTTTTCACGCCGGCCAGAGTGCCGAAACCTTCGAGGTGCTCTTTTCCGATATTGGTCAATAACCCGTGCGTGGGCCGTGCGATGCTGCACAATTGCTCGATATCGCCCGGCTGGTTGGTGCCCATTTCGATGACGGCCACCTCCGTTCCGGCAGGCATCGACAACAGCGTGAGTGGTACGCCGATGTGGTTGTTCAGGTTTCCTTTGGTGAAATGGCTGGGATAATGGCTCGTTAAAATACTGGAAATCAATTCCTTGGTAGTCGTCTTTCCATTGGAGCCGCCGATAGCGATCACCGGAATTTCGAATTGCATCCGGTGGTGGGTAGCCAGTTGCTGCAACGCTTCCAGCACGTCGGGCACGAGGAAAAAGCGCTCGTCGGCGCGGAATTTCGGATCGTCAATCACTGCATATGCTGCGCCGTTCTCCAGCGCCTGTGCAGCAAACGCGTTGCCGTCGAAACTGGCGCCTTTCAACGCAAAAAAGATGCAGCCTTCCGGCAGATTCCGGGTGTCGGTGCTGACAACCGGATGCTTCAGGTATATAGAATAGAGTTCTTCAATCATTTGAGTTGGTTTTTGGTGGGCCTCACCCCCCGGCCCCCTCTCCAAAGGGAGAGGGGGAGCGAGTACCCTTGGCATCCGATGATAAGGATGCCAAAGAGTGAAGTCACCCCCTCTCCCCTTGGAGAGGGGGCCGGGGGGTGAGGCCCACTAAACACGCCTAACGAATGGCTTCCCGGATACGCACCAGCCGTTCCAGCAGGACTTCCAGACGGTCGAGCGGCAGCATATTGGCGCCGTCGGATTTCGCTTCGGAAGGTTTTGGGTGCGTCTCGATGAACAGTCCGTCGGCGCCCACGGCAATACCGGCACGGGCAATAGTTTCGATCAGTGCGGGCCGGCCGCCAGTCACGCCGCTGCTTTGGTTGGGCTGCTGCAGCGAGTGTGTGCAATCGAGCACCACCGGCACGCCGAACGACTGCATAACGGGCAATCCGCGGTAATCTACTATCAGGTCCTGGTATCCAAAGGTCGTGCCGCGTTCGGTCAGGATCACGTTGGCATTGCCTTCTTCCTGCACTTTTTCCATGGCGAATCGCATGGATTCGGGCGCCACGAACTGGCCTTTTTTGATGTTGACGACCTTGCCCGTTTGCGCGGCGGCTACCAGCAGGCTGGTTTGGCGGCACAGGAAAGCCGGAATTTGAAGAATATCGACATACCGAGCAGCCAGTGCGGCTTCAGGGTCGGTATGGATGTCGGTGGTCGTAGGCAAGTCGAGTTGCTGCCCGATGGCCTGGAGGATTCCGAGCGCTTTTTCGTCGCCGATACCCGTGAACGAATCGCGTTTGCTGCGGTTGGCCTTCCGATACGAACCTTTAAAGATATAAGGAATAGCGAGGCGTTGGCAGATGTCGCGCACTTGCCCGGCAATGTCGAATGCCATCTGTTCGCCTTCGATGGCGCAGGGCCCGGCGATAAGAAAGAAGTTGCCCGAATCCGTGTTTTTCAGCCGGGGAATGTCAATTTGCATAATGGAAAAATTGAAACAGAATGGGGTTGGCGGGTGCAAAAGTTGTGTTTTTAGGGAAATTTTCCAAACGAGTTTAAAACAACCTTTTAAAATAATTTGTTGATTATCAATAGTTTATTATCTAAAACAAAAATATTTATAAAAAATATCTTTAAAATTATTTGTTTTAAAAAACAAGTTGTTTATTTTTGTAGTGTATTTGAAACAAAATTAAACAGCACAAAATCAGCGAGTTATGGCACTGGAAATTTTGGAAAGTAAAAAAGGCACCAAAGTTGTCACCGCTACTAATCTTCACACCGCCCTGAAATTGCCGGTCCGGCAGTACGGTGCGCAGGTCCGAAAATGGCTGCGCGACGCCTACGAATTCGAAGATGGCATCCGCCGTCCGCAGATGTACCGCGACTTTGCCAAACGCCCGCGCCCGGGCGAACCGGTGGAAGATTTTTACCTGACACTCGGACTGGCCAAACTGATCGCCCTGCGCAGTAATAGCAAGGACAAAATGAAATTTGCGCGCCTGCTGGACGCGTACGAACACAATGGACAAATGAATTTGTTTCAGCAAGCCGCTTAAAGCAGTGCGAAGTCTGGAAACAGTGCGAAGTGCGAAGTCGTCGGTGCGAAGTCTGGAAGCAGTACGAAGCCGTCAGTGCGAAGTGCGAAGCCCGCACGTGTAAGCCCTGAAGGGGCGTCAGCATCAGCCGTCGCCAACGGCGGCGGTATTCGTTCAGAAGTATCCGCCCACGTATATCCGTTTGCGTGTATCCATTCGCGTATGCTCGTTCACGTGTTCCCCCCATGCAATAAAAAAACCCGCAAACCGAAAACATCGGCTCACAGGTCACTATGCATTTGTAGTACAGGTTTTTCGGAAAGGGCTATGAGGAGGTGTTTGGGTTTTGGTGTATAGCGTTTATAATAGACTGATAATCAACCCTTTCTAAACGACCAACACAAAAAAAACCAAACACCTCTTCTTTTACCGTTTGCGCTTAATGCGCGTTGGCCACGTCCTTCACCAGCAACTGGAATCCGTTGCCGTGGATATTGACGATTTCGATCGCCGAATCTTTGGCCAGGTATTTCCGCAGTTTGGTAACAAAAACATCCATCGAGCGCGCCGTGAAGTAATTGTCTTCATGCCAGATCTTGGTCAGCGCTTCCGAACGCGGTGTTACGTCGTTCATATAACGGCAAAACATTTTGAGCAGTTCGGCTTCCTTCGGACTTAGTTTCCATTGATTTTCCTCACCCGGCGCGGGGTCCGTAAAGGTCAGAATGCGCACAGGAAAGTTGAAGTGGTATTTGCCGATGGTGTATTCCCGTTGTTCGTCGCGCGGATCGGGCGCTTTGTTCACCCGCTTGAGCACGGCCTGGATACGCAGCAACAGTTCCTCGGAATTGAACGGTTTGGAAATATAGTCGTCTGCACCGATTTTAAAACCTTGCAGTACGTCGTCTTTCATGGTTTTAGCCGTCAGGAAAATGATCGGCACTTCCTGGTTGCGTTCGCGGATGTCGCGGGCCAGGGTAAATCCGTCTTTGCGCGGCATCATCACATCGAAAACGCAAAGATCGAAATGACTCTTACGAAAGGCTTCGAGACCCAGTACCCCGTCGGTAGCCAGGGTGACGTCGTAATCGTGCATTTCGAGATAGGATCGGAGAACGTCGCCAAAATTTTGGTCGTCTTCTACCAGCAGAATTTTGTAGTTAGCACTTGCCATACAGTTCGGTCAGTGGTTCATGTGATTAGAGTAATTTGCGGAGGGCAGGTTTTTCGGGCGGTTTGTAATGTTAACGTTCGAGCCGTGGAACGCAGTATGTGAGAGGGGCGGGAGAAGGTAAATTTGTTAAAATTATATATTTTGGGACGCTTTCATGTATGTTCCGGCGCCTGTTTTCAGGATTTGGCCGGGGAATTATGCCGTTATCTTCACCAGGCGCAGTACAGCATCCGGGCGGCCGTATGCTGGTTTTCACACCGGGAAATTTTTGAAGTATTGCTCAACAGGCTCCGGAACGGCGTGCATATCGAGTTAATTCTGGAATACGACACTCAAAACATCCGGCCCGAAGGGCTTGATTTTCAAATGTTTATTGAAAAAAGCGGGCAACTGTACGCTTTTCAGGAAGCGGCGTTGATGCACCACAAATTTGCTCTCATTGACGACCGGATTTTGCTCACAGGATCATTCAACTGGACGTATAACTCTAATGAAGAGAATCTGCTGATCCTGGATGATACGGCGCTGATACATGATTTCCAGGAAACATTTGCCCGTTTGAAAGACAAGGCACGGCGTGTTTTCCGGGTCTCGCGGGCTGATGCGAAGGTGTTTGCTCCGTTTCCGTTGTTTGAAAATACTCAGTTCCCTCTGGCCTATTTGCGGAAAAAAGTGAGCATTGGTACGGGGGTGTGGACCGTGAGAATAAGTATCCCGGAAATGGATTGTATAAGTCACCCCGCCACTAAAACGGGCGCTCCTGAACGCTTTTTAAAACAATCTCTCCTGCCTTTTGATGCGCACAGCCTGCTGACATCCTATTGGACTGCTTACAGGATATGGGATGAAACGCTGTTCGACGAGGTTTTCGAACGCTGTAAAAACGAAAGTATTTCCAGCAAGGGCATACGCGACCTTTGGTGCTGGACGCGACGTATGAAAATCGGTGATCTGATGTTTTTGATTGAAAAGCAGGCAGGCAGGTTATTGGCCGTAGGTGTGGCACAGTCGGATCCGCAGCGGTACGAAGGCGCCGGGTTTTCGTCGTGCCGGGCGGTGCAATGGTTGAAAATCATACCGAACGGCGCATATCAGTTGCCGGAGAAAGTTTCGGGGCAGATGGTAGCACGGTACCGGGGCTCTGCGCTGCGGGTGCTGCAGGACCTTGCGGAATCGAAATTTGACAACTTTTAAAAGGCCCAGGGCTTCATCCATCAGCACCTTTCAGCACAGCAGGATTTAGATGACGAACAATGGATAATTGAAGATGGATGAAACAACTTTTCGACGGTTCGACGATAGATTTGAAACCCCTAACTTTGATTCCCAAAACTCCTTCCAACATGAAAACATCCTGTATCCTGCTTTGCATACTCCTGCTCCTGTTTCCCTGTAAAAAAGGCGAAAAAAAGAACCTGGAAACCGAGGCCGCCGGTTCGGCTGCCGATACCACTCATATCCCCCGAAAACCGCGTTTCTACACCCTTGACTCTACCACCACCATAGCGGTAAAACCAGTTCGCGGCGCCCCCAGCCGGGAGTTCCGCGAACTGATTTCCATCGTCAAAAATTTCCGGAAACGGCTGGGGCCTTCGGTCGGCGAAATCATGTTATGGGAAAAATATGAATACGCGGAAGACGATTGATGCCCTATCCTTTTGGGGGTCGAAATCCATTCAGGCATCCTTCATCACAACATTCTCAAGGTGGTAACTGTACGCCTGGGCCGACATCCCGATTCCTCCGCCCTTCACCACGATATCGGCACTGGCGATTCCCGTCAACCGGATCGGCGCCCCTTCATCCATGATCTGATCGAAATCCTCGCTGTGATCTATTTCCACCGCTAAAATATTTTCGATATGAATCGTGTCATCGAATTGAAAAGAGGCTTTTTGCTGCGGTACAACGTTGGTCTGCGTGTAGAGTCTTTTTCCTGAACGATAACAATGGGCATCAATGGCACCCTGTTCCAGCATATTCCAAACGTCAATCACTTCAGGGTCAGTCGTTTCGCCGTGCTGTACCAGTTCGTCTCCCGATTCGCTACGGATCATCTGGAATTTTTGTCCGGGTTCTGCAGTCATTTGAGGTGTATAGTTCCCATAGGTGTCACTTACAGCCACTTTCAGTTCAGTTGTAAAGTCAAAGGCAGTGCTGTCTCCATGACCCAGTTTACGAAAAATCAGCCATGGCCGGGCCGGGCCTTCAAAACCCGGTGCGCCGTTTTTTTGAAATATGGCGAAGGATAATTCGCCGGGGGTATCGGATTGATTAACCAGCCTCAGGTTGATAACAGTGGGTGTCATAAGCGAAAGTTGAAATGAAAAATGAGAGGAAATTCAATTGGTTCGGGGAAGATAAAATGGCAGCGCAGCCCGCAAACCGCGCCGCCATCCGTTTTCAGGTTTTTTGAAACCGGTATTGGGGAGTGTGTTTAGTTTTTCGTGTATAGTGTTTAGAAAAAGGTTGCTGATGAGGCATTTCTAAAAACCAAACACTAAAAACTAAATACGCTCATATTGGGGATCTTCTGTTACGGCGTTTGGAACAGCGGGTGCCCCGTCTGCCAGAACGCAAACCCCAGTACATCAGCGAGGCTTTCAAAATTTTTCGTTTTGCTGTCGCCGATGCCGTGTCCAGCCTCGTAATCTGCCCATAGCAGCACAGGTTTGCCCGATGTATTGGCGGCCTGCAGGCGCGCGGCGAATTTGCCGGGCTGCCAGGCGATCACACGCGGGTCGTTCATACCTGCCGTAATCAGCGTGGCAGGATATTGCTGCCCGTCGCGGATGTGCAGATAGGCATCCATTTCGATCAGCGCCCTGCACTCCTCTTCATTTTGGATGCTTCCGAATTCCGGTACGTTGATGGGGCCGTTGGGAGAAAATTCGGCGCGCAACGGATTCAGGCAGCCTACTTCCGGCACGGCTACTGCAAACAGATCGGGGCGTTCGGTCATGGCCCGGCCAATCAGGATGCCACCCGCGCTACCGCTATTGATAGCGATTTTGCCGGCGGTGGTGTATTTTTTGCCGACGAGGTATTCGGCGCAGGAAATCAGGTCTTTCCAGGTATTGGGTTTCGTTTTTTTGTAGCCGGCCATGTGCCAGTTGTCGCCCATTTCGCCGCCGCCGCGCACGTGCGCCACTGCCAGAATACCGCCTTCATGGGTCCAAAGCAGAAATTCGGGGCTGAAAAACGGATTCATGGATGCGCCGTAAGCGCCATAGCCAAACATGAATGCAGCGTTGTTGCCGTCCCGTTTCAAACCCTTTTTGTATATCAATGACAAGGGTATCAGGGTGCCGTCGTGGCCGGTAGCCATCACTTCCTCTACCTGCAAGTCGGCGTATTCGGGATATTGCGCCGTGGAGGAGAGGTTTTCCGGTTTGAACTGACCGTTGGCAGGTGTGTAGCGGTAGCGCTGGAAATCGGAGGTCCAGCCGCTCAGGCCTGCCCACACGTCGTCGTACCGGAACCCCTTGGTCGAGAACCAGGCCGATCCGGCAGCGAAGGGCAGTTTCAGTTCCTGGGTTTTGCCCGATTTTTCATCCAGCCGGTACGCCGTCGCCTGCACGCCGTTTTTGGAAAGCGTATAGTACAACCCGTTGCTGCTCAGGGCGAAACCGGTGAGCGTTTCATTTTTATTTTCGGGAATAACCACCTGCGCCGTGGCCGGGTCGGGGTGTTCGACGGATGTTTTCAGCAACTGGAAATTCGGCGCTTTTTTGGAAGAATAGAGGTACAGGTCCTTGTCGCTGGCTTCAAACCACAGCACTTCGTCTTCTTTTTTGAACAGCGGTTTCCAGTCGATGTCGTCTTTTCCAAGGTCGGAAGCGGGTGCAATCCAGGCTTTCAGATGTCGGTCGACGGTGTAGGCGAAACCGAACATCTTACGGCTGTCTTTGTCGTACTGAATGACCGGGATGTCCTCCGGATGGATGCCGAGCGCGGGATTGTGTTGGCGGGAGAATATCTCGCGGTCTTCGACCGGGTTTGTACCCACCACGTGCAGCCAGGTTTTGCTGTTTTTTTCGCGTTCCTTATCGTGCACGTCGGCGGAGTTGAGGCGATTGTACAAAAAGGATTTACCGTCGGGCAGCCAGGAGGGAGAGGCGAACCAGCACCGGTCGAACTGTTCGGCCGACAGGCGCTTGGTGGCCACGTCCATAACCAGCAACACGCTGCTTTCCGAACCGTTCGGGGACACTTCGAATGCAATTTTGCTGCCGTCGTCGTTGGGCGACATGCTGCTGATAACGTAGTTTTTGCCGTTTCCGGGCGCATACGCCGAGGGATCGAAAAGCAGTTGTTCGGCGCCCGAAAAGCCGTCGCGGAAAAACAGTTTGCCGTTTTCATCGGCTGGCGTTTGTTTCAGGTAAAAATAACGGTCGTTTTCCGTAATAGTCAACTGGTTGATTTTGGCGGTTTTACGGCCATCGAAATCGCGCATTTTTTCAAGGAGGGCTTTACGGCCGGGAATGGCGTTCAGCACCGAGCGGGCATAATCGCCCTGAGCGCGGTACCAGGCATCGACGTCGGGGTTTTGGAGGTCTTCCAGGTAGCGGTAGGGGTCGTCGACCTTCCGGCCGCAGTAGTCTTCCGTGACGACTTTGACGGCGGCGAGCGGCGGTTGTTTCTGGGAAAACAGTGGGCTGAAGACCAGCAGGGTCAGCAGCAGGGAAAAGTATTTTTTCATCGGTAATATGTTTTGGTGAATGTGAATACTGATTTTCGCAGCATTGCGAACGGAAGCATGCGTTCGGCTACGCCGCTCATGGGAAGGAGGCATTTACCGGGCAAGGAAAACAAGGCTGTCCTGCATCGTGGCGCTTTGCCGGATAATCCCTTCACCCGATGCGATAAAAGTGCGGCTGCCTTGCTCCGTAGCGATAAGGCTGGCGTTTTTTCCAATGCAAAGCATGGCGCCGGAGAGTATTTGCAGGCTCCAGACTTCTACCTCACCTTCCTTCAGCACCGGGTTGTGAAAAGTACTGGTACTTGCGTCGGGGATGATCACGCGGCTGAATTCGTCGGGCACCCGGCCTTCTTTCCAGTTAGTGGGGCAGTTCCATTCGGCCGGCCGGCCGGGTGTTCCACCTTTCCAGGTGGCTGTTTTTTGTGCGCAGAGGGATGCGGAGCAAAGCAGCAGTACGAAGAGGGAGACGAAGAGAATGCGTACGTTTTTCATAGTAAGAACAGTTTATGGCGTTTCACTGATTTGTTTGAATGTCTAGTGCAGACAGTCGAAAAACCATAACCCACTGTTCCATAAAAAAATAATCAGGCGTGAAAACCGCTTCGGAAAAACGAGGTTTCACGCCTGATTCGCATACAGGTTATTCAGAGCCTATCCGAATGTAAGCGGCCCGATTTCCTCGGGCGGCATCAGCGGTGAAGCCGGTTTTTTCAGGTAAAATCCATCTTGCTGAATAACCATGTATGCCCCGACGAGTTGTTGTTCGCTCACAAAGAGAATCTGGTTATTGGCAAAAAAATGAGCGCGTCCGTCGCTGACGTATATGGAAACGGTGTGACCATCAATCTTGCGCGCCGCCTCGGTAGGCGATGTGTAAGTAGGCTCTATCCCCTTTTCATTCCCGATAACGCACTGTGGAAAAATGATGAATTGGCCATCCAGATGAAGTATTCCTATATAATTGCCGTCTTCCGACGCCATCATGGGCATCCCGCTGGTGGATGGCCCCATGTGTATGCCTCCGTGGTCTTTTACCCGGACGATCATGTCCGAACCAAAATGAAAATGCCCGGCAGTCGACATCACTTCGCCTTCCTGTCGCATTTCATATCGCACCGCATCGCAGGGGTAATACAAGTCTATGATGAAATGGAGGATTTGGCCGGGTGCGTAAGCGTCGTCGCCAAACGGCGCCATACATTTCATTGTCCGGTTGTTGATCGGGTCCCGTGCCCACACTTCGCTGACAAATATGCGCTCCCG
>JAKQJD010000545.1 GCA_029561355.1 Bacteroidota bacterium
GTCACTGACGCATCCGGCAACCAGTCTACCTGCTCGCAATTGATCACCATTGCGCCGTTCGACCTGGCAGACGTGGTGTTCCCGCCCGACGTGACGGTGAACTGTGAAGCCACCTACCTGAACGACGCAGCCACGGCGCCGGTATCTACCGGAGCGCCGAGCATCAACGGGGCTTCCATCGTGGGCAGCGCTTTGTGCGGCGCCCAGGTGAGTATGACCGACGAATTTTTTGCAGGCTGCGGCGGAACCTACACCATCCTCCGCACCTGGAAAGTGCTGAACAACTGCGCGCCGCTGGACGCCGGCAATCCTGTCACCTACGTACAACGCATCCAGGTGCTCGACCTCGGCGGACCGGTATTTGCCTGCCCGGGCGATGTAACGGTCAGCGTCGACGGCAGCAACAACTGCTGTGCTACGGCGCCGCTGCCGCGCATGATCATTACCGAAGGTTGTTCTGGTATCCTGAATTTGCAGGCAAAAGTCTGGGGCATCGATCCTGCCACGGGAAATATCATCACCTTCACGGTGCAGGGTTCGCTGGCAGATTTTCCCGGAAATAATTACTGGACGGCAGACACCCTGGCCGTATTCGGCACCACGCAGTGCCTGCCGCGCGGCGTGTACGACGTGCTGTATACCGCTGAAGATCAATGTGGTAACCTGAGTTCATGCTCGTTTAAACTCACTGTGGAAGACCTGGTGCCACCCGTAGCGACCTGCACGCAGGTGACGACGGTAGCCATCGGCACGGACGATCCGTTCGATTGTTACACGCCCGGTAATTCCTGCGAATCGGCCGGCGTAACCTGGGTGCCCGCTTCGGCCTTCAACCAGGGCTCGTACGACAACTGCAACGGCGTGGAATTCACCATCCGGCGTATGCAGGAAACGGACGAAACCTACAGCGCCTGTATCGACAGCCTTGCGCCTTTGTGCGACGGCTTCGAATACGAGGTGGCCACTGCCGAAAACGATTCGATCAAATTCTATTGCTGCGAAGTGGGCACGGTTCAAACCGTTATCCTGCGCGTTTATCAAATCGATCTGGAAGGCAACCGTATGCTCGACCCGGACGGGGAATTCATTTACAACGAATGTATGATCCAGGTGACGGTGCAGGACAAACTGCTGCCCGTGTGCCAGCCGCCGGCCAACGTTACAGTGAGTTGCGAAAACTTCGACCCGAGCCTCTGGGCTTACGGTGTTCCGGAAATCACGGACAACTGCTGCCTGGATGAAACGCCGCCGACCAGCGCCGACCCGCAGGGGCAGGCAGGTATTCCCGGCGGAACAATGACGATCCCGAACGTGTGCGGTGCAACACAAAAAGTATACTACAACAACTTTTTGAACGCCAATTTCGACACCACCTGCAACCGCGGAACGATCATCCGGCGTTTCACGGCCTGGGACTGCTCGGGCCAGTCCAGCAGTTGCACGCAGCGCATCGTGGTGGATTACCGGCAGGATTACAACGTCCTGTTCCCGGCCGACGTGTCGGTGAACTGCACCACGGAGCCGAATATCGGAAAACCGGTAATCACGAATGACGAAGGTTGCGAACTGATCGGGATTTCCTACAACGACGTGCTTTTCACGGTCGTTCCGGATGCCTGTTACAAAATCGAACGTACCTGGCGGGTGATCAACTGGTGCACGTACAACCCGGACCTTCCGTGTTTCGACCTGCTGCGCGACCCCGTGAATCCGCAAACGGGCCTGGCGCCCGCCAAATCCTGGCACGTATGGGACGGCGACAACCCGGCACAATTCCCGGATAACTGCGTGACGTACAAACAGATCATCAAAGTGCTGGACCAAACCCCGCCGACGGTGACTTGTGTTCCTGTGGATACCTGCGACGTTTCGATCAACGAAGTGCGCTACTGGAACGATGGAGACATCTGGTGGGACAACGGCACGCAGCAGCACGACCTCTGTGAAAAGGAAACTGAACTGTCCGTCACCGCAGAAGACCTCTGCGACACGATTTCCCCGGAAGGCGGCTTGCGTTTCCGCTACCTGCTCTTCCTGGACCTCGACAACGACGGGATCATGGAAACAGTCGTTTCCAGCGCCGATGCCGCCACGCGGCCGGTGGGTCAGGTGCTGTACAATAACTACCTGAGCCAGAATTATCAGACGGGTTCGAATCGCGTGTTCGACAACAATTCGAACCTCAACCAGCGCTACCGCTTCGATATTGAACAAACGGCTGGCGGCGCCAAAGTCATCTGGCGCAATGCCTCGGGCACGAAACTGCCCGAACTGCCGCACGGCCGCCACAAGATCAAGTGGATCGCCGAAGACGGCTGCGGCAACGAAGCGGTTTGTGAAAAAACGTTCGAAATCCGCGACTGCAAACCGCCGGTGGTGGCCTGTGCAAACGTGAACATCAACCTGATGATCGGCGGCATGGCGACTCTCTGGGCGACGGATTTCTTCCTGTACGGCGACGACAACTGCACGCCGGCGGGTATCCTGAACCCCACACTGGCGGTCATCCGTGCGGATGAAAACCCGGACAATACGTACCCGGCTAACCAGCCGCAAAGCGTACAGGTGACCTGCGCGGACGAAGGCACAAGCATTCCGGTGCAGGTGTGGCTCATGGACGCGGCCGGCAATGCAGATTTCTGCGTAGCGACGATCGACGTGCAGGCCAACCTGATTGGCTGCGACGGGGAAGCGGGCGCGACGGTGGCCGGTGCGCTGGTGACCGAAGAGCAGGAAGGGGTGGAAGACGCCTCGCTGGAACTGGCAGTGGTGACCTCGAACGGCCAGCAGGGTATGGTGAATATCAGCAGCAACGACGCAGGCGCGTTTATGTTCCCCGGCGCCGTTCCATTGGCAGGCGACTACACGCTGACGCCGACGAAAGACAACAACCCGCTGAACGGGGTGACGACTTACGACCTGGTGCTGATCAACAAACACATCCTGGGACTGGCGCCGCTGACAAGTCCGTACAAAATCATTGCGGCGGATGCCAACCGCTCGGGGTCGATCACGACCTTCGACGTGGTGGAAATCCGGAAACTGATCCTGGGGCTGTACTCGGAACTGCCGAACAACACTTCGTGGCGTTTTGTGGACAAATCGTTCGTATTCCCCGAACCATCGAATCCTTTCCAGACGATGTTCCCGGAAAATATTTCGGTGCAGGACGTACAGTCGGACCACCTCGCGGATGATTTCGTGGGCGTGAAAATCGGGGATGTGAATAACTCGGTGATTGCCAATAGTTTACAATCAAGCCAGGAGCGCACCGACGCTACTTTCCTGATCGACGCGGATGACCGGCAGGTGAAAACAGGCGAGGTATTCACGGTGGATTTCAAAGGTGCACAATCCGTTCAGGGTTTCCAGTTCACGATGAATTTGACAGATCTGGAGGTGGTCGACCTGGCAGGCTCCGGTGATATCCAGGCAGGAAATTTCGGGGTATTCGAAGGCGCTGTTACGGCATCGGTGGATGGCACGGATAACCCTTTTTCGATCACGTTCCGGGCGAAAACAGCAGGGCAACTGAGCCGGATGCTGGGAGTTTCCAGCCGCATTACCAGGGCGGAAGCGTACAGCCTCAACAACGAGCGGCTGGATGTAGTGTTCCGTTTCAGGTCTCCTGCGGGGATGACAACTGTCGGTGTGGGTTTCGAAGTGTACCAGAACCAGCCCAACCCGTTTGTCAGCAAAACCCTGATCGGGTTTCATTTGCCCGAGGCTGCCGAAACGACGCTGCGCGTATACGACGAGACAGGCCGGGAAGTATGTACACAGAAAGGGAATTTCCCGAAAGGGTACAACACGTTTACAATTGATCGTCAATTGATTGCAACGACAGGTGTGCTGTACTACAGGGTGGAAACACCGACAGACAGCGCGACGAAGAAGATGATTCAGTCAGAGTAGCCAAAGCAAATGGGCGGAAGAAATTCCATCCGTTTCAAGAGGATGATGCGTGGCCCGGAAAAATGATTCCGGGTCGCGCATTTTTTTTGGAGGTAAG
>JAKQJD010000578.1 GCA_029561355.1 Bacteroidota bacterium
CCGTGCGCGCAGCGCGGTCGCGGACCACTCGACGCCCTACGCGGTCGGCCCGGCCATCCTCGACGCGATCGAGGCGGATTTGCGCAACGCGCTGATCTACGACGTCAAAGAGAACGACGCCTTGTGGGGCGCCGACGGCGAACTGCTCGGCCGCGAGGCGGACGGGCTCTCGTTCATCACGTCCACGCTCTGCCAAGTCGGCGAGCCCACGCTCAAATCCGACATGGTGTTCGGGCGCGAAGGGCAAGTCGAACGACGCAGCCCCACGACCGAAGTCCAATACGTCTGCCGTCGCAGCATCGATCATGGGGGCTCGTTGGAGCTATGGCGACGCGAGGACTTCTATGTGGACGACGCCGTCCACGACGGCGGGATCTACCGGCTCGTCTACGATCGCATCTACGACTTCAAACTCGAGTACGTCCGCCGCGACAGCGCGGGCGGCGGCGGATTGAGCAACGCGGACAAGACCGCCGAGCAAATGCGCCAAGACGGTTGGAACTCGATCGAAGAGAAGGACGTCCCCCGCGCGGTGATCGTGACCGTCGCGCTCTATGCGCGCGAGTCGGAAGAGCAGTCGCAGCTCCGCGAGGAACCGCAGGTGTTCGTCTTCCGTCGCTGGATTCCCTTGCCGCAAGTGCAGGAATCGACGGCGGCCGCCCGCGCGATCTCCGACTACAACATCCGCGGGAAGCTCGCCGAGAAGACGGCGGCGGCCGCCGGCGCCGGCGCCCGTCAACGTGCGGGCCAAGGCGGCGGACGCGGCGGCGATCGGCAAGGCGGACGCGACGGCGGCGGCCGGCAGCGGCAACAAGGTCAGGCCGGCCAGGGCGGCGACGCGTTCATGCAAGCCCTGCAGAACCGCGGCAACCGCGGCGGCGGCGGCGGCGGCAATCGCTACTAAGGTAAACAGTGTAAAGTCAGGCGTGCGCTGCACGTCTTGGATTATACTTACCAGAACGACCGGATTGGGAAACGTCGGGTTTTCCCCTTCTTCGATCTTTCCGGCGTTTCCGAAAACAGACCATTTTTCCAGCGCAACAGAGAAGCCGATTCTCTGTTGCGCTCCTTTACCGTATCGCCATTGGGCTGGATGCTGTGTTGAATTTCGCGTCGGAAAATGTCCTTTTGACCGTCGCCATCGTAATCGAACACCCAACTCCCGATCAGCACCTGCCCGCCATCACCTCCAAACCATTCTGCAAGCGTTGCCCTGCCTACAAAGGTTTTCCGACGCTTATCATACATAAAAAGGGAGTGGTGCTGAAACCAGTATTGCCGGATCTCTACCCAATACGCCTCCGTACTGTCATTCAACGAAAAATGTTGCCGGCCCAGCACCAGCGCTGCGGAAGAGTCGGCAACGTAATCGATTTCCTGCAAAAAAACTGCCGGTATTGTACCAAAGAATAACCGGTTCGGAATCGTATCGCCCGGCAAAAGGCTGTCTGTTTCCAGATCCACTTCGATGTGCAGGGTATCCGTGCCTGCGGGTGCCGGTTCAAAATAACCCAACAGTTCTTGTACGTGGCCGGACAAGGGCTGCTGACCAGCCAGCGGACAGCTGGCCAAAAGGCAAAAAATGGTCAATCGATGCATGTTCTTCATATGATTCTCCAGGGGAGATGTGTTCGTTATTTCCCTAATTTCGTCAGCTCAATCCGGCCTTCTTCATTTCCTTTTTTGTCGTAGGAAACAGACTTCACCATACCCGCATCCGGCGTATACCAGTACAAAGTGTGAATATTGTGGGTGCCCATGAATTTGTACTCCATATCGTAACTGATTTTCAGGCATTTGAAGGTGCCGGCCGCCGTAGTGATGCTTTCCTCTCCTTCTACCTTGCGGTTTTTGATAAAATACCTGGTATTCAACACCTGAAGCGAACCGAGGCGCATGATAATGCCCATTTCAGCATCGGGCAGGGCTTGTCCACCTTTCATACCGGGTGGGAAAACGAGGTCGGAGCCGCTGACTTCAATTTGCATGTCGGGCGATTGCGCTGCATTTTGCTGAGATGGCGTAATGCTCCGCATATCCATAAAAACAGTGCCTGAATAACACTTGATCGGGAAGGTGTTCGTGTAAAGTTGCTTGCCTTTCTCATTTACGCTCGTTACATCGAACGTTGCCACCAGGGTATCCTTTCTGTTTTCAATTTGGGTAAGTTTCTGCGTATTCACGGATTCCACTTTGCCCTTTTTATTGTAATGGGTGTATTCCAGTTGAGTGCCCGTTTTAAAAAATCCGTACATTTTGCTGCATTCCTGGGCGGGGGCAATAAAGGGGATGGCCAGCAGGCACAGGTAAAGAATTGTTTTTTTCATGGTATTTCTGATTGTAAGAGCATGTTGAGGGTGAACGATTGTCAGGTATTAACGCGCCGGATTCAAATGCAGTTTTTGATGTACGCAAAATCATCCGGCCGTTTAACGTAAATCACTGCAAAACAGATAAAACCTCCCTGAATTTTGTTCCAATAAAATGAAAACAAACCATGAAAAAAAGAACCGTATTGAGTGCCGTTCTGGCACTCCTGTTTGCACTTCCTGCCTGGGCATTGCGCCTGGAATCCGGTGAAAACGTAACGATTTCCCAACCTGTTTTTGAAGACATTTACGTATTCAGTGGCACGATCCAGATCGATGCTCCCGTTCACGGCGATATCTGGTGTGCGGGAGGTACCATTTATATCAACGACTCCATCATCGGCGATCTGGTAATAGCCGGCGGCAACGTATTCGTACGTGGTAACGTGCTCGATGACATCCGTTGCGCAGGCGGCAGCCTGACTATTTCCGGCCATACAGGCGGCGACCTGCTGGTGGCAGGAGGTTCCGTCACTGTCGCATCCGGTGTAGTCATTGAAGGTAGCGTAGCGGCAACCGGCGGCTTTGTTACGTTCGACGGCACTACGCGGGGAACGCTGCAATCTGCTGCCGGCACGCTGGTGCTCAACGGCACAGTAGGAAAAGATCTTGAGTTCAATGGCGATCAGTTACAACTCAATGGGATGGTTAGCGGAAATTCCGTCCTCGCCGCCCGGCAAATAACCCTTGGGCCACGCGTCACCTTGAACGGACCGGTTCGTTACTGGTCTGAAGCCGGAGAAATTTCTTTTGGTAACGCCCTGCAAAACGGCGCGACGGCAAGTTTTGATCCCGCTCTTCGCCAGCAATTCGAGCGACCCGACTTCAAATTTCTCGGCTTTGCCTCGTTTATGGCGGTCCTGTGGTATTTAATCGCTTCATTTACGATGCTTTGGCTGGGCCAGTGGCTTTTCGGAAAATACTTCGCCTCGGCTGCCATGACGGCCGGGCAGGATCCGATGCGGTCTATGGGATACGGATTCCTGTATTTTGCAGCCGTACCGGTGGCCATCGTTTTATTATTTGTCACGGTAATCGGTATCCCGATCGGCTTGATCGCACTGATGTTTTATATCCTGCTCATCGCACTGGCCAATATCATCACTGCACTGACCGGCGCCCACTGGATCAGTCAGAGGAAAGATTACGCCTGGAATACGATGCGTATGGCTCTTGTTGCATTGGGATTGCTCGTGGTATTGAAAATACTGGGTAGCGTGCCTTTCCTGGGATGGTTCATCAAAGCGGCAACCGTTTTCACTGCTTTCGGTGCTATTATTTACAGTGCCCGGCAAGCCCGCGCCAATCAGACAGTTTGAACCTAAGGCGAACATGTCTGATCAAAACACGTTCTGTCAGTATGCTACTTCTTTTCACCGGATTACCAGGTTCGGGTAAAACCACCCTGGCCAGGGCTTATGCCGCCAGTTGTAATGCCGTACATTTCAACAGCGATACACTGCGTCAGGAAATGGGTTTAAAAGGAAAGTATGGCCCGCAAGACAAGGAAAAAGTGTACGACGCATTGCTGCACAGAACGAAAGACTCTTTACAATCCGGCAAAACGGTGGTAGTCGACAGTACTTTTTACAAAGAGTCGATTCGCGCACCGTTTCGCCGGATTGCTTTGGCACTGAACGTCCCCATCTACTGGATTGAAGTGGTAGCGCAGGAAGAAGTTATCCGGGAGCGCCTGCAACATCCGAGGCCCGATAGTGAAGCGGATTTCAGCATTTACCAAAAAATAAGAGACGCTTACGAACCGCTTTCCGAGCCGCATCTGACTTTGCATTCGGATGAAGGAACGCCGGAGCAACTGACGGCACTGATCGGGGCATATTTAGAGCCTTTCCGAAACGGGATGAGTTTTCAGCAAATACAATCGCTTGCCTCCGGCGGTCAGTTCCCGGGAGCCTCCCAACCAGTGGAATGTGTGGAAACGCATATTTCCTGGCTGATTCTTACGCCTGATTATGCTTTCAAAATCAAAAAGCCGATCCGCCTCGCATTTCTGGATTTCAGTACGCCGGAAAAACGGGCGTTTTGCTGCGCGGAAGAAGTAAGGCTAAACGCTCGCCTGGCACCCGAAATGTATCTCGACGTTTTACCTGTTTGCAAGCAACCCGACGACACGCTCAAAATCGGAACAGCAACAGTGTACGAATACGTGATTGATTACGCGGTTCGTATGAAAAGAATGGACAACAGCCGGCAGATGGACTTGCTGCTTCAACAAAATGCCGTTACGGAAAAAGATATGGCCGACATGGCGCAATTGCTTGCGCCATTCCATCGCTCCGTCGTATTGCTGCCCGAACAGGCGCCTTATCGCCCCGATGATAACCGGGCCGATTTTGAAGACTTGTTCCTTTTGAAAAAAGAAATTCTCAGGCTATTTGGCCCGCAGGCCGGACCAACACTCGACCGCTGGAAAAACCTGGTGGAAAACTTTCTGGAACGCTGCGAACCTCGGCTTCACGAACGGGTAAAAACCGGTTTCCGTGTCGACGGGCACGGCGACCTGCACGGGCGGAATATTTTCCTGTTGCCGCAAGGCCCCCTGGTGTTCGACTGCATCGAATTCAACCCGCATTTACGGCAGATCGACGTGCTCAGCGAGCTGGCATTTTTATGCATGGACCTCGATGCCGGCGGACACCACGAACTGTCGGAAGCGTTTATGCGCTATTACCTGGCACTATGGCCCTGCATCGAAAATGCAGAAGACGAACACATTTTTGTTTATTTCAAAGCCTACCGCGCAAATGTGCGGCTCAAGGTAGCCCTGCTGGGATTGGAGCAGCATTCGGATACAACGGGGGAAAAAGATGCAAAAACGTACTGGGCGCTTTTGGAAAAGTATCTGGAAAAAGTGGAGCAGTTTATTGCACCGGCGCGCTGACCGCCCCAAAATTTCATTTTTCCAATTTTAAGTCAGCATCGAATACGTACCGCTTCCCCTTGGTTTTATCAGTCAGCGCAATTTCTTTTTCTCCGTATTTCAGCAGGCAAGGCTCCCCCAATTTCGACACCAATTCGAGGCGTTTCAATTTCCCGTTTAACCAGTCGATACTAACCTCATAGCCGCCCCGCGCACAAATGCCGTGTATGAAACCGGTTTTCCATGCGGCGGGCAGGGCAGGCAAAATTTCTATGTTTCCAGCATGGCTTTGCAACAGCATTTCGGTGATACCGGCTGTCGCGCCAAAGTTGCCGTCGATCTGAAAGGGCGGATGGTTGTCGAACAGGTTCGGCAGGGTGGATTTGCGCAGCAAAGCGAGCAGATTCTGGTAAGCTGATTCGCCGTCATGCAGGCGTGCAAAAAAGTTGATGATCCAGGCGCGGCTCCAGCCGGTGTGGCCGCCGCCGTATGCCAGCCGGTAGTCGATGGTTTTGCGGGCAGCAGCCATCAGTTCGGGATTTTGCGGCGTGATTTCATGGCCGGGGTATAACCCGAAGAGGTGTGAAATGTGCCGGTGCCCGGGCTCCGGTTCTTCAAACTCCTCCGTCCATTCCATGATGCGGCCGTCGCTGCCGATGCGAGTTGGGGCGAGGCGTTTTAAAACGGATTGCAGGCGCGCACGGAATTCGTCATCCGTTTGCAGTATGAGGGAAGCGGCAATGGTGCTTTCCAGCAAATTTCGAATGATCATATGGTCCATAGTGGGCCCCATCACCATCGTGGAAACCTCTCCATTAGGCGTTTTAAAGCGGTTTTCGGGCGAAATGGATGGCCCTGACACCAACAGTTTGGTTTTCGGGTTCGCTATGAGCCAGTCGGCGCAAAACAGCGCAGCCTCTTTCATGACGGGATATGCGCGTTTTTCCAAAAAAACACGATCACCTGAAAACAGGTAGTGGTCCCAGAAGTGTTGAACACTCCAGGCCATTCCCATGGGCCACATTGCCCAGAGTGTTTCTCCGTAGGTTTCGGTAAAATGCCAGGCATCCGTAGTGAAATGCGCCACCGTGCCCCGTTTGTTGTACATATCGCGGGCCGTTTTATGCCCGTCGGCCTGAAGGGAATCGATAAATTGTAAAAAAGGGAGGTGCATTTCCGGTAAATTACAAATTTCCGCAGGCCAGTAATTCATCTGGATGTTGATATTGATGTGGAAATCTGCATCCCAGGGCGGATTCAGTCCGTCGGCCCAGATGCCCTGCAGATTTGTCGGTAGTCCGCCCGGGCGCGAACTGCTGATGAGCAGGTAACGCCCGAACTGGTAATAAAGGGCGATCAGTTCAGGATCGTCGGAGCCGTTTTGCACAGCCTCCAGGCGCCGGTCGACGGGCGCGCTGCGGCTGGGTGAAGCGCCCAGATTCAGGTTGACTCTTTCAAATAACTGTTGATAATCAGCAATATGCGCAGCCTTTATGTCGGTATACGGGCGTTTGGAAACCTGCTCCATCCGATCGGCCGAAATGCTTTCCGGGTCGGTTTTCCAGTAATCTGTGGCTGCGGTCAGGAAAACCGTGATACGGTCGGCTTTTTCAATTTGTACAACGCTGTCGTTTATCGCCATCAGGCCGCCTTCCTGCACCACCCGAAGGCGGACAACGAGTTGTACGCCATGGCCGCGATCTACGTGTTCGCGCAGGATGATATCGCCGTTGTTCGTTTCCAGTCGTGCAAAACCACCGGGGCGGCTTAGCCGAAAAACCGCAGTAAGCGCTCCGGGCTGGTCGGCTTGCAGGCGCATGACCAGTGCCTGGCCGGGCGCGCTGGAAAAAATTTCCCGACTGAACTGCACGCCGCCCGATTTGTAGCGTATGCCCGCCACAGCCGAATCGATATCCAGAAATCTTTGATAATCCGTTATTTGCGCGGTGTGCTCTTTTCCAAAATCGATGTATAAATCCCCAAGGGTCTGGTAACGGCTACGTGTCGGCTTGTTCCCCATCATTCGCTCCTGGGCCAGTTTTTGGGCTTCTGCGTACCGGCCGGCAAACAGAAGTGTGCGCACGAGCGGCAATACCTCTTTGGCTGCCGGGTTAACAAAATCTTCCTCCCCGCCGGTCCACACCGACGATTCGTTGAGTTGCAGTCGCTCAGTTTCAATTCCTCCGAACACCATGGCGCCGAGCCGGCCGTTGCCGACAGGCAGGGCTTCGTTCCAGTCGGCAGCCGGTTTTTCGAACCACAAATTCCAGGGGGTAGCCGGCAGCGTTTGTGCCCGGGAAAAGAAAGGAACGGCCATCAGTAGAAAAAACAGGGAAATGCGCATCGCCAAAGTACCCGCTTGAATGGAACGGGAGGGAAAGATCGAAATTTTCGCCAGGTTTTCATGCATCCGGAAAGTTCATTTGCGGGTTCGGGAGGTTGTTATTGTGTCGAAACAACACATTCGTTTTTCGCCAGACTTGTTGATCTTTGCTGCCGAAAACAACCCGATTATGCAAAACTGGATTTTCCTGATCATGGCCCTGCTTGCCGGGGCCGCCCTGCCCACACAAGCCGCGGTGAACAACAAACTCGCCACCGTCATGCAGCAACCTTTGCTGGCTGCGCTAATCTCGTTTTCGGTAGGCACCGTCTCCTTGATTCTTTACTGCTTTTTCACCGGCGTGCCGTTTCGCGGTTTGTTGGCTGCCAAAAACGTATCTGCCGTTGCCTGGACGGGCGGGCTACTGGGCGCATATGTGGTAACGGCCGTTATCCTGCTGGTGCCGCGCATGGGCGTAGCACTCACTTTCAGCCTCATCATTTCCGGGCAAATGCTGATCACGCTCGTGCTCGACCATTACGGGCTCCTGGGAGTGCCTATGCGGGCAGTAAATCTGCCCCGCGTGCTCGGCGTCCTGTTCATCATTGCCGGCGTCGTGCTGATTCGCCGCTTTTAACATTGTCTGTTCCAACTCATCGGTTCAAATTTTCAATTTTCTGCCATGTCCTGTTTTTTACAAAAATGTTTTCCGGTAGCGCTGTTGCTTTTACTGGCGCATCTGTGTCTCGCCCAACGCGTCCTGAATGAGCCCATCGATATCAGCGGCGATTTCCGGGAATTATCGAACACGTATTTTGTGGCCGACAGCCTGGCAAATTTCGATCCTGCTACCGGAACCGGGCGTCTGGTGTGGCAACGTTCGCGGTACAACGTGCAGCACGCGTTCGACAACATGATGGTAGGTTTGCAACCAACAGCGCCCAACGAGTTTCCTTCGGGCGAATACGCGCCCAACCCTGCCCTGCCTTTTTCCGTTGAATTTGTGTCCCCGCGCACCATCCGCATCCGTGCGCAAACAGGCCCCGATTTTCACCCGCGCGAACCCTCCCTGATGCTGGTAAAAGAGCCCGCCCGCGACGGCTCCTGGCTGTACAGCAAAATACCGGGCGGACACCGGTACATCAGCAAATTCGGCAGCGTCATCATCCGGGAGCATCCCTGGAAACTGGAATTCCGCGATGCCGGCGGGCGCCTGCTTACGTCCACCCGCAACCCCGAAGACGTAGGCAAATCGTTTTACCCCACCCTGCCTTTTTCCTATGTACGCCGCTCCTCAGACTATTCGCGCAGCGTAGCGGCCGTGTTTTCTTTGTCGCCCGATGAAAAGATTTTCGGTTGCGGCGAGTCGTTTACCAAACTCAACAAATACGGCCAGAAAGTGGTGCTCTGGACCGACGATGCCAACGGCGTGGAAAACACGGAGATGTACAAACCCATCCCGTTTTTTATGAGCAGCCGGGGTTACGGCATGTTTATGCATACATCCACACCGATCACCTGCGATTTCGGGGCTACATTCGGCGCCAGCAATGCGCTGATGATCGGTGACGAAGCGCTGGATCTGTTCGTGTTTCTGGGCGACCCGAAAGATATTCTGGACGAATACACTAACCTCACCGGCAAACCCGCCATGCCGCCGCTGTGGTCGTTCGGACTGTGGATGAGCCGCATTTCCTATTTCTCCGAAGCCGACGGACGCCGCGTGGCCGAAACGCTGCGCAAAAACCGTATTCCTTCCGATGTCATCCATTTCGACACGGGCTGGTTTGAAACGGACTGGCGCTGCAACTACGAGTTTTCACCCTCCCGGTTTAAGGATCCGGCCGGTATGATCCGCGATCTGAAAACGCAGGGCTTCCGTACCTGCCTGTGGCAACTGCCGTATTTCGTGCCCAAAAACACGCTTTTTAACGAAATCATGGAAAAAGGCCTGGCTGTGCACGATCCGAAAGGCAACCTGCCTTACGAAGATGCCGTGCTCGACTTTTCCAATCCGAACACCGTGACCTGGTACCAGGGCAAAATTGCCGGTCTGCTGAAACTCGGCGTGGCAGTGATCAAAGTAGATTTTGGTGAAGCGGCTCCGCCGAACGGGCTCTACGCTTCAGGCCGCACCGGTTTTTACGAACACAACCTGTACCCGTTGCGCTACAATAAAACGGTGGCCGACATCACCAAACAAACCACCGGCGAAACGATCATCTGGGCCCGCAGCGCCTGGGCAGGTAGTCAGCGTTATCCGCTGCACTGGGGCGGCGACGCCGAAACGACCGACATGGGTATGCAGGCCGAACTGCGCGGCGGCCTCTCGCTCGGACTTTCCGGCTTCTCCTTCTGGAGCCACGACGTCGGCGGTTTCGTCAAACGTACACCTGCCGAACTCTACAAACGCTGGCTCGGTATGGGCGTGCTTACCTCACACACGCGCTGCCACGGACAACCGCCGAAAGAACCCTGGGAATACGGCGCCGGCTTTCAGGACACCTTCCGCATGGCTATCGAAATGCGGTACCGGCTCATGCCTTACATCTATGCGCAGTCCAAATACAGCACGGAAAAAGGGCTTCCGATGCTGCGCGCGCTGTTGGTGGAATACCCCGACGACCCGGGTTCCTGGCTGGTCGACAACGAATACCTGTTCGGGTCCGACATACTCGTAGCGCCCCTGTTTGAAGAAAACGAAACCGGCCGCGACGTGTACCTGCCTCCGGGCCAATGGATTGACTATCAAAGTAAAAAAGTGTACCCCGGCGGCTGGCACAAGATAGAAGCCGGCGGTGCCGTTTCGGTCATCATGCTGGTGCGCGACGGCGCCGTTATTCCGCACATTTCCCTGGCGCAATCGACCAACGATATGGACTGGTCGAAACTGGATCTGGTGGTTTTTTCGGCAAACGGATCGGAAGCGAAAGGCAAGGTTTGTTTGCCTTCCGACCAGCGGTTGTACGATCTTTCGGTGGTAAAAAAAGGAAAAGGCCTGGCATTGTCAAATGATCCGCTGGCCGGAAAGGTGAAGTGGACGCTGCGGTCGTATCGGTAAAATGCCGGTTTCCGACAAACTGGAATGATGAATAACATTAATTTTGACAGTCATTTTAAAGCCTGTCTGAAAACACCGTTCAATTCATTTCCATACCGATCCGCACGTTTCTGTACCTGTTCCTGTTCCGGCAGTTAAACGCACTGAAAGTTGTAACTTTCGGCAACATTCTGATAATCTTAATTTTTCATCGCCTCCCGTTGCGCATTCCGCATCTTTGCCACGCCAATCAGGGATGCGGGGATTCGAGAATAACATGCTCAAATCCCCGCATCCTCATCAAACAACCGATTCCACACAGTACTTACACAAATTATTTTCGCTTATGAAATCATTGATCCCGCTGATCATGCTCTTCGCGTTTATGTCGGCAGCAACTGCGCAAAACGCCAAAAAAAATCCGCCGGTGAAAGGCGCTTCCTACGAACCCTGGCAAACCCAGATCAGACGCCCCGACGGCGTTTCGGTTCCTCCTGCAAAGTCACCGTTGCAGCCCGCCGGCAGCGCTCGCCGGCAGCCGATGCCACCTATCCAGCGCAGCACCGGCACGCCGGCTTCCGTTAAAATCACCCGGGGCGAAAATGGCCTGCCCATCGCTTTCCAGGGTAAAACTTCCGCATCCGGCAGCGCTTCCGACACACAGGACATGGGTGCGCGTGCCCTGCAATATGTTGCCAGCCTGCAACCGGGTTCCATGAATGAGCCGTTGGCAGAATTTACGGTAACCAATGTCAAAACCGACGCGCAGGGCAATACGCACGTCCGGATGCAACAAGTGTTTCGCGGCGTACCCGTGTATGGCGGCGAAATGATCGCGCACACCCAAAACGGCGCTTTCGATATGCTCAACGGCCGCTACTACCCTACGCCCGCTTTGGAAAATGTGACGCCTGCGCTGGATGCTGCCCGCGCTGTCGAACAGGTGAAAATAACCATCGGAACAGACAAGGTAAAAAACACCTGGACTGCCGAGGAGTTACAAATCATTGGTGGACAACCTTTTACAAGTGAATTAGTCGTGTATCATGCAGGCCGCAAACTCAATGCGGAACGTCTGGCATGGCACATTGTGGCATACCCCAACCTCATGTCGCGCGAGGTGTATTTCGTAGATGCTGCGACGGGTGAGATCATACACCATTTCGACAATACCTGCAATGTGGCAGGGCATCGGCATGGGAAGTCCGAAGTGGAAAGTGCGAAGTGCGAAGTTGTCAGTGCGAAGTCGGAAGGCGTCAGTGCAGAGCCGGAAGACGGTGCGCTGGTGGATGGCCCGGTTACTGCCACCGGTACCGACCTGCTGGGCGTCAGCCGCAGTTTCGGCGCCTGGCAGTCGGGCAGCCAGATCGTGCTGGAAGACGCGAGCAAATTTATGTTCAACAACAGCGCCTCCTCCATGCCAAACGACCCGGTTGGCGCGCTTATCACGGTAGATGCGCTCAATACTTCCCCGGAAAATCAATCGGGATTCAACTACACCCTGATCACGTCCAACTCCACCACGTTCAATAATACAACGGCCGTCAGCGGCCACTGGAACAGCATCAAGAGTTACGATTATTTCAAAAATACCTTCAACCGCAACTCCATCGACGGCGCGGGCGGCAACATCATCGCCTTTGTCAACGTGTCTGAAGGCGACGGCTCTTCCATGGAAAATGCCTACTGGAACGGCGCCGCCATGTGGTACGGCAACGGCGGCAGCATTTTCAAAAAACTGGCACGCGGACTCGACGTGGGCGGTCATGAAATGACGCACGGCGTAGTGGAAAAAACCGCCAACCTGGAATACCAGGATGAAAGCGGCGCCTTGAATGAATCGTTCGCCGACGTGTTCGGCGTAATGATCGACCGCGACGACTGGAACATCGGAGAAGACGTGATGCAAAACGGCGCTACACCCAACAACGTACTGCGCAGTATGTCGGATCCACACAATGGCGGCACGTCGCTCAGCCAATGGTACTGGCAGCCTAACCATACCAATGAACAGTACGGCGGCAACGAAGACAATGGCGGCGTACACATCAACAGCGGCATTCCCAACCACGCTTTTTACCTTTTTGCCAATGCTTCCGGCGTAGGCAAGGACAAAGCCGAACAGGTGTACTACAAGGCGCTCGACGACTACCTGGTGAAATCGAGCCAGTTCATCGACGCGCGCATCGCCGTCATTCAGGCTGCTACCGATCTGTACGGCTCGACCGTAGCCAATGCGGCCGCTTCGGCATTTGCACAAGTGGGCATCGGCAATGCTCCGGGTGGCAACTACCTCGGCCAACTGACGCCGAATCCGGGAAGCGATTTAATCCTTTGCGTATCGAACGACGATCAAGACCTCGATATCGCACGGGGTAGCGACGGTTTCGTATTAGGCTCCATTTATACCAATGGCTTGAGAAGCCGGCCGAGTATTTCCGACGACGGTTCCCAAATTGCATTTGTCAATGCCGACGGCGATATCATCCTGGTCGATCTGGTGTATTCGCAAAATCAGATCATTCCGACGGTCAATCCGCCTTATTCCGCCGACCCTATCTGGCGCAATGTGGCTATTTCCAAAGACGGCACTTACCTGGCCGCCATCACGGAAGATGCAGACAACATCATTTACATCGCCGACCTGAGCAGTGTGCTGGGCGACACGTATGCGTACGAACTGTATAACCCGACGTATTCCGAAAATACCGTCACCGGCGAAGTGCAGTATGCCGACGTGCTCGAATTCGATTATTCCGGTGAAAACCTGATGTACGATGCATTCAACGACCTTTCCAACGGCACGACCGACCTGAGTTACTGGGACATCGGTTTCCTTCAATTCAAGGAAAACGGGAACTTCGTTACGGCGCCGGATATTCCGTTCATTTCCAAGTT
>JAKQJD010000592.1 GCA_029561355.1 Bacteroidota bacterium
GGCCCGCGGGCAAATTCCGGAAATGCCCTGGTATGATCCGGCGCATACAAATCCTTATTTCATGCAAAAAATCCTCATTCTAGATTTTGGATCACAATTTACACAACTCATTGCCCGTCGCATCCGGGAAATGAACGTGTATTGCGAAATTGTTCCCTACAATAAAATTCCTGAAATGACGCCCGATATTAAAGGCGTTATTTTGTCGGGCAGCCCCTTTTCCGTGCGTCAGCCTGATGCGCTCCGGATCGATCTGGACCGGATTGCAGGCCGCAAGCCTGTGCTTGGTATTTGCTACGGCGCTCAATTAACCGCCGATTTTTACGGTGGTGAAGTGGGAAAATCCGAAAAGCGGGAATACGGAAAAATCATCTTGCAGCAACACGCGCCCGGCGATCCGTTTTTTGCCGGTATTTCCAAACGCTCGCAGGTATGGATGAGCCACAGCGATACGATTTTGCGCCTGCCGGAAGGTTTTGAGGTGCTGGGGAATTCCGATTCCATTCCTTATGCTGCATTTCGATCCAAATCCGACCGCTTCCCGTATCCGGTTTATGGTATTCAGTTCCACCCGGAAGTATACCACAGCCTGGAAGGGTTTGAAATCCTGAAAAATTTTGTGCTCGATATATGCGGCTGTGTCAGCGAATGGACACCTGCGCATTTTGTGGATGAAACAATAGAAAACCTGCGGAAGCAAATCGGCCAGGAAAAGGTCATTATGGCACTTTCCGGCGGCGTGGATTCTACCGTGGCCGCTACCCTGCTCCACCGGGCAATTGGCAAACAATTGTTTTGCTTTTTCGTAGACAACGGCTTGCTGCGCAAAAATGAATTCGAACAGGTGCTCGAATCATATAAAGACATGGGGCTGAATATCGAAGGTATCGACGCCCGGCAGCGTTTCTGGGACGGGCTGGCCGGTGAATCCGATCCGGAGAAAAAACGCAAGATCATCGGCAAGTTGTTTATCGATATTTTTGAAGAGGAATCCCTGGCACACCCCGAAGCGGCGTGGCTCGGACAGGGCACGATTTACCCCGACGTCATCGAGTCGGTCAGCGTGCACGGTCCCTCCGTTACCATCAAAAGCCATCACAATGTGGGTGGTTTGCCGGAAAAACTCAAACTCAAGATCGTCGAACCGCTTCGTATGCTGTTCAAAGACGAGGTGCGGCGGGTAGGCAAAGAACTGGAAGTCCCGGCGGCTATCCTCAACCGCCATCCTTTCCCGGGCCCGGGCCTCGGAATACGGATATTGGGCGACATTACCCCCGACAAGGTGCAGTTGCTACAGGAAGCGGATGCCATTTTTATCAACAAACTTCGTCAGCACGGTTTGTACGAGGAGGTTTGGCAGGCAGGCGCTATCCTGTTACCTATTCATTCTGTGGGTGTTATGGGCGACGAACGCACGTATGAAAAAACAATCGCGTTGCGCGCTGTGAGTTCTACCGACGGTATGACGGCAGAATGGAGCAGGCTTCCCTACGATTTCCTGGCGGAAGTGAGCAGCGAGATCATCAATAATGTGAAAGGTATCAACCGCGTTGTTTTCGATATTTCCACCAAACCGCCGGCAACCATCGAGTGGGAATAGGCACTGGCAGGCATCGGATGTATCTTTCAAATCGTTTTTTCGGAAAAACTGTGCTTATGCTCCTTCGTGTGCTTTTGCCATTGCTGTTCCTGACAATCGGCGGCTGTTACTCCTTCAAGGGTATTTCCATCGATCCGGAAGTAAATACATTTTTCGTGCGCAATTTCGAAACGCTCGCTACCAATGCGCCGCCAACCGTTGGCCTCGATTTCGGCGAAAGGTTGAAAGACAAGGTGCGTTCGGAAACGCGTTTGAAACTTCAGACCGACAATGCGGACGTGGAGTTCACCGGAAAAATAACCGATTACCGAGTGATACCGGTAGCGCCCAAGCCGGGCGAACAGATATCGCTGAACCGCCTGGAAGTCAGGATGCGGATCGGTTTTATCAACAACAAGGACGAAAAGAAGAGCTGGACGAGTGAACGCGAATTCAGTCATTTCGCGGAATTTTCCAATTCAATCGATCTGCTTACTGTGCAGGACCAACTGGTACGGCAGATCGGCGATCAGTTGCTGGAAGATATTTTTAATGCAGCCTTCAACGACTGGTAGTATTTTGAAGGTGTTTCGTGTTTCGTGTTTTGTTTTTGGAAGTGATTGGTCTTCAATACTTTTACAAAAACGAAACACAAAAAACGAAACACCCTCCGTATTTTTGCTTACAATTTATGACGCAGGAACGTTTTTTCCGAATGCTGAACGACCCGGATCTGCTGGGCAATATATCCTACGAGGAATTAAAAACCCTTGCACTGGCCTATCCGTATGCCCATAACCTGCGTTACTTGCTGGCCCTGAAAGCCCAAAAGATCGACCATCCGGAAGCGGCCAAAACGTTGAGTGCTGCCGCGATGTACAGCCTGGATCGGACGCAATTATTCGTATACATGGCCCCCAAAGTCATCGTTCCACAAAAAATGATGGAAAAGGAAGAGGTGCTTGAACTGAAACCGATCGAAACGGTGCGCCAGGAACTGGAAGCACTAAGCCCGGTTCCGAGGCAGGAAAAGCAGGTGGAGACTAAAGTGGAAAATGCAGCGCCGATAGTCATTAACGAAGTGAAAAGGACTGCTGAGTTAGACATCATACCCGACACTCAACCCACGGAGCCGATAGTGACTGAACCCGCTCCCGAACCCGCTCCTCCTCCACCTGTCAAAACAACTCCCGAACCATTTTCCAGTTGGGTAAGCCGTTTTCAACCGCCGGCGCTGGAGCCCAGGCAAATGCCTGTAGCAACCGAAACTGTTTCGCCGCCGTTACCTAAAACCAGCAAGGCCTCTACCCTGCCGCCTGAAAAAGGTATTGCACAAAAACTGGCGGAACGCAGTGTTTCGGAGAATAAAGACGTGATTTCGGAAACACTGGCGCGGTTATTGGTCAA
>JAKQJD010000607.1 GCA_029561355.1 Bacteroidota bacterium
CCTGGCCGTGGCACTGAATACCGGCCAGATCAAAACCGGTTCCGCTTCCCGCTCCGACCGGATCGCCAAATACAATCAGTTGCTGCGCATCGAGGAAGAACTGGGTGATGCGGCTACGTATTTGGGTAAATCGATTTTTGGGTTGTAGTTATTAGTTATCGGTTATTAGTTATCAGGGGTGGTAAGGGACCATTTCTGCCAATTTCTTCGCCACACAATCGGGCAGCGAAACATTGGTAGAAATGGTCCCTTACCACCCCTGATAACTAATAACCGATAACCAATAACCCTACCAGGAATTCCCCGGATACGTCCGCTGCAAATGCTGCATTTCCGCCAGCATAAAGCCCAGGTATTCGGTGTGCACGCCGGTTTTCCCGCCTTTTTGCATCCAGGTTCCGGACGGCAGTTGCAAGGTGGCTTCGTTCAGAATATCGGCCACCTTTTTCTCCCATAAGGGTTTGATTTTCAACAAGTCGTATCCGACACCCAATTCGGCGGCCCACAGGTCGGCGGCGCTGGGCGTAGTCAATTCGCCCGTGAACGGCCAGAGTTCGTCTACGGCTTTCTGGATCTTTTGTTTACTCACCTCCGTGCCATCGCCGAGGCGCAACATCCATTCGGAAGAAAAGCGCAGGTGATAGGTCACTTCCTTGAGCGATTTTTCGGCAATAGCAGCCAGTTGAGCGTCCTTGCTTCCGAGCAGCGCCTGGTAATGGTAATAGTGCCAGGTGTCGAAAAAGAACTGACGAGCGATGGTAAAAGCCCAGTCGGTATTGGGTTGTTCTACCAGCAGCACGTTGCGGAACTGGTGTTCGTCGCGGAAATAAGCCAGGTCGTCTTCGCTGTGGCCCTTTCCTTCTATCTCACCGGCATGGGTGAGCAGCATACGTGTTTGACCGAGCAGGTCGAGCGAAATATTGGTCAGCGCGATATCCTGTTCGAGCACCGGGCCGTGGCCGCACCACTCGCCGAGGCGCTGGGAAAGGATCAGTGCGTTGTCGCCGAGTTGGAGCAGGTATTCGAAATGCAGATTTTCCATAACAGCGGCTTACATGTGTTTGACTGCGTCGGGCAGATCGTAAAAAGTCGGATGGCGGTATACTTTGTCGTTTGCGGGGTCGAAAAATGCTTCCGCGTCTTCGGTAGAAGCATGGATGTGCGCCGATTCGACGACCCAGATACTTACGCCTTCATTGCGGCGGGTATAAACGTCGCGGGCGTTTTCGATGGCCATTTGCGCGTCGGAGGCATGCAGGCTACCCACGTGTTTGTGGCTCAGACCTTGTTTGGAGCGGATGAATACTTCCCAGAGGGGCCAGTCTTTCATAGAAGTGAGAAGTGAGAGTGTGAGAAGTGAGAGATTGGCATTTGCTGGAATGGGCAATTCCAACAAATGCGGAGCCGGATCTCCGTTATGAGTGGTGGTTATGAATAAAACAGACAAATTCCCCGGCAGCAAAATACCTGTTTCAACGTTAGAGCGTTGCAAAGGTAATTTGCTGCACGCAAACACAGATTGATCTTCTTACTTTTGCAGCCGTCTTTCTCAAATTTTCCACACAAATCCTTGACTATGAAATTGAAATGCGTTTTTACCCTGTTCCTGGCTGTTGCTTCGCTGTCGATGCAGGCGCAATTGCGGTACGGATTTAAAACAGGCCTGAATTTCGCGACGATAAAAGGTGATTCAGAACTGGGCGCCAATGGGAACAATCTGGAATCCTGGAAAAACGCGACCGGTTTTCAGATCGGCATTACGCTGGGTTATCCGATAACGGACAATTTCGGGGTGCGCGGCGAACTGATGTACTCCAAAAAAGGTACCAAGTACACGTTCGACGGCCCTTCCTACAAGTTTTTCCGCAATGCTACCACCACCAAATTTACCACCGGAAATGCCCGATACCTGGTAAATATCAACAATTCCTACCTTGATATTCCCATCATGGCATACGGCCGCTGGGGCGATTTTGAAATTTCGGGCGGCGTATACGGCGCTTTGCTGCTGCAATCGGTCGGTGAAGGTGCGCTGACGTATTCCAACGCCATTTCGGTGGTACCGCCGAATAATCCGGTATCTGAATTGAAGATAAACCTGTCGTACAACTACCGCAAGGACGATCCGGGTGAAGGGCTGGACGGTGAAACGGTGAGCGTGCAAGTCGATGCCGCCAAATTCGACGTAGCCAAAACCCAGGGCGCCTATTACGACTACACCGAAGATCGTGGCAGCCTCTACAACTCGTTCGATTACGGCCTCGTAGGGGGTGTTTCCTACTACATCGGTCGGGCGCTGTACCTCAGTGCGCGGGTGCAATATGGCTTGTCAGACCTCACCAAAAACGAGGCGGATCTGGCCAAGGGATCCGTCAACGACGACCTCACGTTGAAATACCGCGACGACAAGGACCGTAATTTTGTAATCCAGGCTTCGGTTGGTTTCAGTTTCTAACCAATTTCAAGGGGCGTTCAGTAGCATGGCACACTTTTTTTGCCGCAAAGTTGCCGCTCCATGCATATAACTAACTGACCACGCCCCTTTCACACAATTTTACCCTTACTCAAATGCAACGCAAACCAATTCTACGTCTGCTACTACCCATCCTCGTCATGGCAAGTATGTGGTCGGCATGTAATAAATCCGATTTCGACCAACTGGATTTGGCCGATCATAATGCGGAATTTGCTTTCCCGCTTTTTAACACCACGCTCGGTCTGGACGATCTGCTGTTCAAAGTATTGAACGACACCCTGTCGGGTGACACGCTGTTTATCAACCCGGACAATACCATGACCCTGTACTACACAGGCGACGTGGCGGAAAAACCGGCGTCCGATATTTTCCAGACGTTCCCCAGCGGCCCGGCGCCGATTCCAGATACTTTGTATCAATATCCGTTCAATTCTCCGGACGGCGTCACGATCCGGGATGCCCTTTTCAAAACCGGCATGATCAATCTGGTGATTTTCAACAACACCGGCCAGAACCTCACCGGCACTTTTACGGTCGAGCAGATCAAAAAAAACGGCCAGAAACTGACGATTCCACTGAATGTTCCTAACAACCCTGTTTTCCCGTACAGTTCGCCCATTTTCGACCTGACCGGCTGGAGGGCCGAATCGGAAAATAACGAACTGACTTTCCGCTACGAACTTTACACGCCGGACGGCGTGCGCGTAAAAATCCCGGAAGTATCGCCCGGTATTTCAGGTGTGCTGGTCGTGTTTCAGAATCTTACGCTGTCGTACCTCGAAGGTTACTGGGGTTATTCCTCGTACCCGCTGACTCGCGACACCATCGAAATCGATATCAACCAGACCGACCTCGACGGCGGTATCACTATCGTAAATCCGAAAGTGACCATGCTGATCGCCAATTCCTGGGGATTCCCGACACGCGGCTACATCAAATACCTGAGTTTCATCGGCCAGAACGGCGAGGAAATTCCGTTGATCACCTCGGCATTTAACAACGACAGCACCATCGATTTCAATTATCCGCATTATCCGAACGAGATCGGACAAACCAAGTACACGGAAGTGACGCTGGACGAGAACAATTCCAACATCGCCAGCATTTTTAATTCGCAGCCCACGCGTTTGATTTATGAAGTAGAAGGCATCAGCAACGCCGAACACGACCCGACTGTCATCGGTTTCCTCACGGATACCAGCAGCATCAAACTGGGTGTGCGGGTAGAACTGCTGCTCGAAGGCACCGCCAAAAATTTCGGCGCGGAACAGGAAATGGATCTGAATTTCGGCGAATACTCCGACCTGGATACTTCCAAAATTCAATCGGTGGAATTCAAACTCGTTACGGAAAACAGCACGCCCATCTCGGCGGATATGCAGATCGTTTTCCTGAATGAAGCAGGTCAGGCTGTCGACTCGCTGTTCACCGACGGCGCTAAAGTGATCATGCAATCCGCACCGATCACCAACGGCGTCGCTTCCGGTACCACGCGTGAAGAGAATTTCATACAGATGTCGGCCACGCGTTTCGACCGTATCCGGCAGACCAAAAAAGCCGTGCTGAAAACATCATTCACCACCGCACAGGGTGGAACCGTACCGGTAAAATTGCTGGCGACCAACAAAGCAATTGTGAAAATGGGTATCAAGGTGAAAACGCGGTATTAACCTTCAAAAAGTACAAAACGATGAAAATCAAATATATAAGCGCTCTTTTAGTACTCCTGGCTGCCGCAAAGGTGAACGCGCAGCAGGAAATGATGCTGAATTCGCTGCAAAACCTCTGGCACAGCAACACCTCCACCAATCCGGCTTTTTTTCCGGAAAATAAACATTTTGTGATCGGCCTGCCTGCGTACAGCATCGATGCGGCGCATTCCGGCGATCTGACGTACAAAGACATTTTCAGAAAGGATGGCGACCGCACCATTGTCGATTTTGACAATGCGATCAGCAAACTCGACCCTGAAAACGACCTGAATTTCGACCAGCGGCTCGAAACGGTTTCGTTCGGATTTCGTTCGCCGAATAACAAATGGGGTTTCCAGTTGGGTCACGCCATCGCTTTTTCCGGCGCCCTTACTTATCCGAAAGCGCTGCCCGAATTGCTCTGGAACGGCAACGCGTCGTACATCGGCCAAACGGTGGAAATCGGCTTGCAGGCCGACATCGCCGACTGGCACGAATGGAGCGTGGGTGTGATGCGCCAGTTTGGTCCGCTGAACGTAGGCGTACGCGCCAAATACCTCACCGGCATCAGCGCCCTGCGCACCGACGACGATCGCCACAGTATGTCGATCTACACCGATCCGGACATTTACCAGTTGACGCTGAAAACGGATTATGCGTTTTATTCCTCCTCAATCATTTCGGCTATCGATACCGCCGACCTGGGTTTCGATATCACACTGGATGCGCTGGGCAATAAACTGCGTTCCAAAAACAACGGCATCGCATTCGACCTGGGCGGCGTACTGAAAGTGGGCGAGCGCCTTACCCTCGACGCCAGTGTGATCAACCTTGGCGGACTGATCAAATGGAAAAACGATCCGCGTTATTTCCAGAGTAAAGCCGAATACACGTATTCCGGCTCTACCATTCCGGGCGAAGACATCCTCAACGGCTCCGACAGCCTCGATTTCGATACCAAACTGGATACGCTGAACGATATTTTCCGTTTCAGCCAAACGGCTACCGATGCCATGGAAACGCGTGCTCCGATGCGGATTTACGTCGGCGGCACATTCGAACTGACGAAACACTGGTCGGTCGGACTCACCGTTTTTCACCAGAAAAAAGACCGCGATAGTAATACGGCCGTGGGCGCAAGCGTACGCTGGCTGCCACTGAAATGGCTGTCGCTGGGCGCTATGTACGGCGTGAACAACCGTTCGGCTGCCAACCTGGGCTTTCATGTGGCTTTCACACCCGGACCCGTGCAGGTGTATTTCCTGTCGGACAACCTGCTGAATGCGTTTGCGTTGAAGAGTTCGCCGGCAGCGAATTTGCGGGCGGGACTGGCGCTGGCCTTCTGACTATGATTCTAGTATGATTTATATGATGACCATGATTACATTGGGTGTCAATCATGGCCATCATATAAATCATACTAGAATCATAGTTAAAATCATCCGTAGAAAATCAACAGTATGGAACTGCCGGAACGATTCCAGGCATTTATTCGATCACATGCACTCCTGTCTGATCCGTCGTCGACCACTTTGCTGGCAGTCAGCGGCGGCCTGGATTCTATTGTGATGGCCCACCTGTTCCATGCTTCCGGGCTACCGTTTTCGATAGCGCACTGTAATTTTCAGTTGCGCGGCGCCGAGTCGGATGAAGAAGCGGAATTTGTTTCCCTGCTGGCGGCATCTTTGGGCACTCCCATTTTCATAAAACGTTTTGAGACAACCGCTTATGCAGCGGAACACGGGCTTTCCACGCAGGTGGCTGCCCGCGAATTGCGATATGCCTGGTTCAACGAACTGAGTACCCAACACGGCTTTTCACAAATCGCCACCGCGCACCACCTGAACGACTCCGTCGAAACCCTCGTGTTGCACCTGGCACGCGGAACGGGTATACGCGGCCTGCACGGTATACCGGCTAAAAACGCGCGCGTGATCCGGCCGCTGTTGTTTGCTACCCGCACGGAAATCCGCGCATTTGCGGAAGCGAAACACATCATGTGGCGCGAAGACAGCAGCAATGCCGGCGACGCCTACACGCGCAACTTTATCCGCCACCGTATCATACCTTTGCTGGAGGAAATCAATCCCGGTTTTTTGCATGCCGCCGAACAGACGATGTCGCGCATGGCTGAACTGGAGGCCATCAATACTTTCCTGACAAGCCATTGGTGGTCCGAAAACAGCACAACCGAACCCGACGGATCTGTACGCATCGCGTTGGACAAACTGTCCGGCGTGCCGCACCCCGGCCACTTTTTGTTTATTTTTCTGGAGCAAAAAGGATTTACGCCGGAACAATGCAGGCAACTTGCAGCGGGCTTGCAAGGCGAACCCGGACTCGAAGTACGGTCGGAAAAATTTCGCGCGCTGATTGACCGAAAGGATTTGATGATCAGTTCGTTAGCGCCTCAAAAACCAATAATTCAGGTGCAGGACGACGACCTGATGGTGCGCCTGCCCGACGGTTCGAAACTGTTTTTGATGCCGACCGATACGGCACTACCCTACCCCGATGGGCAAACGGCCATTGTCGTGGAGGCCGAAAAACTGGTTTTTCCGCTCCTGTTACGCGGCTGGGAACCGGGCGATGTTTTTCAACCCTTCGGCATGGGTGGCCAGTCGCAGAAGTTGCAGGATTTTTTTACCAACCTGAAACTGTCGCGCATTGAAAAAGACCAGACTTGGCTGCTGATAAATGGCGACGGAACGGCAATCTGGGTAGTCGGATATCGGCCGGACGAGCGTTTCCGTGTGGGATCGGCTGGAGATAAATTTTTGAAAATAAGTATTTTATAAACATCCTCTTTTGAAATCAGTGGTCACTTTCCCGCTGCGGCTGGGACTTTTTTGGTTGTTATTTTTTGCCGCATTCCGGTTGTGGTTTGTGCTGTGGTTCCGGAACGACTGGTCGCCGCAGGACCCGCAGTCGGTGTGGGCAGCCTTTTGGCATGCCTTGCCGCTCGATTTGAGTATGACGGGGTATTTGCTGCTGATTCCCGTGATCTTCTGGTTTTTTGGATTGCTGATCGGTCAGCCTGCCTACCGTTTGACACAGCAATTTATTTCAGGATTTAACTTCCTGATTATCACAGCATTCGTATTCATTTTCGGCGCCAACGTTTTTATTTACGAGGAATGGCACACGCCCCTGAATCACCGGGCCGTGGAGTATATTTCGACGCCGCGGGCGCTGCTGGATTCCATGTCGTTCGGGTTCAAGATCGTTTGTCTGGCCTTGTTTATCGGCGGCGTATGGCTCTTCCTGAAAGGCTACAAACGGCTGGTCGGCCAACAGTTGTATCCCGAAAAAATTTCGCGCTGGGGTTTTCCGGCACTACCTGTCTGGATCGGCCTGATCGCGCTGGCCGTGCGCGGTGGCCTGGGCGTGATGCCCATCAACGAAAGCGCGGTGTACTATTCCGTGCATCCGTTCAACAACCACGCGGCTACGAATACAGCCTGGTACCTGGCGCACAGCCAACTGGAAACGCGCTCGACGGAGAATCATTACCGGTTTATGCCGGATAGCGTGGC
>JAKQJD010000611.1 GCA_029561355.1 Bacteroidota bacterium
TCGAAATCGAGTTTATAGGAAAGACCCGAGCAGCCGCCACTCACCACGCTGACACGAATAAAAAAATCGTCAGCCAGGTGACTGGAGTGGCGGATCTCGCTGATCTTGTCCTTCGCACTTTCCGCTACGAAAATCATAATGCTTCAGATAAAAATGAATTGACAATGCGCAAGAGGGCATTGCTCTTTATTGAAAATCAGGCAGTTGCGTGTTCCTGCTTGTCTGCCGTAATGCCGTTTTTCTGGCGGTAGTCTTCAATGGCCGCTTTGATGGCGTCTTCCGCCAGCACGGAGCAGTGGATTTTTACGGGCGGCAAAGCCAGTTCTTCCACGATGTCCATGTTGTCGATAGCAGCCGCTTCGTCGAGGCTTTTGCCTTTCAGCCATTCGGTAGCCAGGGAAGAAGATGCGATGGCGGAACCACAACCGAAGGTTTTGAATTTTGCATCGCGGATCATGCCGCTTTCCTCATCCACTTCGATTTGCAGGCGCATCACGTCGCCGCATTCAGGTGCGCCAACCAGGCCTGTGCCTACGTTTTTCGCTTCCTTGTTCAAAGTACCCACGTTGCGGGGATTTTTGAAATGTTCGAGCACTTTTTCGCTATATGCCATTGCTGTAAAAGTTTGATCTATGTTGAATGAAAGAGGGGTTCACGTTCTTTTCTTTTTAAAAAACGAGTAAAAAATGCTTTTTACCCCGTAAAAAATCTTGTACATCAATTGCGTAAACGCATCGGGCGGACTTTGTATCGGGCTCATATTTTTCGTTTTTCGTGTTTAGGATTTAGTGTTTGGGAGTGCATTGCTTTTGGTATCCTTTCTTTTTCAGGAGTAAAGCACCCCCAAACACCAAACACGCACCCCTAAACACCCTAATGTGCCGACCACTCGATTTTCGTCAAATCCACACCGTCGAGGTACATTTCCCAGATCGGGCTGAGTTCGCGCATGTGGTTGACGCCGTTGCGTACCAGTTCGATGGCCTGATCCACGTCTTCGTCGGTGGTAAAACGCCCGAGCGAAAAACGGATGCTGGAGTGCGCCAGGTCGTCGCCGAGTCCCATGCCCACGAGCACGTAGGAAGGTTCGAGCGAAGCCGAGGTACATGCCGAGCCGGAAGAAACGGCGATGTTCTGATTGAACGTCATCATCAGGCCTTCGCCTTCCACGTGTTTGAACGAGATGTTCGTGACGTGCGGCATACGGCTTTCCTCATTCCCGTTCACCTTGGTTTCGGGCATTTGGGTCAGTTCGTGCTGCAGGCGGTCGCGCAGTTTGCTGAGGCGCGCCGTGTCCTGCTCCATTTCATTCATGGCGATTTCGGCGGCTTTGCCAAAACCGACAATCCCCGGAACGTTGAGCGTGCCGGAACGCATACCGCGTTCGTGGCCGCCGCCGTCCATTTGTGCGGTTACTTTGACGCGCGGGTTTTTGCGGCTGACGTACAGGCCGCCGACACCTTTGGGGCCGTACATTTTATGTGCCGTGAACGACATCAGGTGTACACCGGTTTCGCGCGGATGGGTTTTGATTTTGCCTACTGCCTGCGTAGCGTCGGAGTGGAAGAGCACACCGTGTTTTTCACAGATCTGTGCAATTTCCCGCATCGGCTGGATCACGCCGGTTTCGTTGTTGGCCCACATCAGCGATACCAGAATAGTCGTCGGCTTGATCGCTGCTTCCAGGTCGGCCAGATTGACGAGGCCGTCTTCCTGTACTTTCAGGTAGGTTACTTCGGCGCCTGCTTTTTCGAGGTGTTTGCAGGTGTCGAGGATGGCTTTGTGCTCCGTTTCAGCGGTGATGATATGGTTGCCTTTTTTGGCATACATTTCAAATACACCTTTCAGGGCGAGGTTGTTGCTCTCCGTGGCGCCGGAAGTAAAAATCACTTCCTTGTCTTCCACATTCAGGAGTTTGGCAATCTGCTCACGGGCGTAGTCGACGGCGTCTTCCGCTTCCCAGCCGAACTGGTGGCTGCGGCTGGCAGCATTGCCGTGTTTTTCGTAGAAATAAGGAACCATCGTATCCACCACCCGTGGGTCGCAGGGAGTAGTGGCATTATTGTCCAAATATATCAGTCGGCGCTTTTCCATAAATCTTATTTAGATTGAATCAATCGCAAAGGTAAACAGGCTCTTGTGAAAAAAGTTTGTATTTTTTATGAATTTGAAGGCAAAGCCGCGCCTTTTTTAGTTTGGCACTAAATTGAGCCTTCGAAGGCATATTTTCATCTTCCGGATTTACTTTTGCCTCCTAGTTACACCTGAATCTCCGACCGTTATGATGCCAGATTTTACCGAATTCCCAGCCGTCAGCAAGGAAATGTGGTTGCAGCAGATCCAAAAGGATTTGAAAGACAAAACCCTGGAAGACCTTTCCTGGAAATTGTCGGATCAAATCACCGTCGCGCCGTTTGCACATGCCGATGATTTTTCCGTTCCGCCTGCGCCCCTGACCGCGACAGCCGGCTCCTGGGAAATCTGTGAAGACATCTTCGTTGCAGATCCGGCCATTGCCAACCGCACAGCGCTCGATGCCCTGGAAGGCGGTGTGCAGGGGCTTCGTTTTTACCTGAAAAACGGGGTAGACAGCGATGTGTTTGCACAACTGCTGCACGACGTGCATCCCGATTTTATCGGACTGCATTTCGCGGGAGAAGCGGT
>JAKQJD010000614.1 GCA_029561355.1 Bacteroidota bacterium
CGTTACGGAAGATGGACAAAAGGCCCTGCGTATTTCCGGAGAACAGTTCGGCGGCATTTCCACCACCGAAGCGTACGAAAACTACCACCTGCAACTCCAGTTCAAATGGGGCAAACTGAAATGGGCGCCCAAAACCAACGATAAACGCGACAGCGGCGTGCTCTACCATGCCAACGGCCCGCACGGCGCAGACTACGGTTTCTGGATGCAATCGCAGGAGTTTCAGGTGCAAGAAGGCGACTGTGGCGATTACTGGGGTGTGGCGGGCGCTGCATTTGATGTGCCGGCGAAAAAACAGGGTGAAAAAGACTGGGTGTTCGATGCCAAAAGCCCTGTGCAGTCTTTTACTGAAAAAAGCGCCGCCGGCCGGCATTGTATCAAATCGCCGGAAGCGGAAAAACCCTCGGGCGAGTGGAACATGCTGGATATCTACGTGCTGGGTGATACGGCTGTGCATGTCGTAAACGGCAAGGTCGTGATGGTGCTGTACCACTCGCGCCGCCCGACGGCCAAAGGAGGTTTTGAACCGCTGACCAAAGGAAAAATTCAACTGCAATCGGAAGGCGCCGAGGTGTTTTACCGGAATATCAGGATGCTGCCGATTTCGGAGATTCCGGCGGGAGTTTTAACGCGGTGAGTCTTTTTTTTAAACCCAAGGGTGTTTTTTTTAACCACAAGAGTGTTTTGTTTTTTAACCACAAGGGACACAAAGGGTTTTCACAAAGGTCACCAAGCGCGACGTCGCGTTTTTTGCCCTGATACATTTGTGGTAAAAAAACTAAACCACAACGCCACAAAGGACACTACGCGCGACGTCGAACTTGGTGTCCTCCGTGCCTCCGTGGTTATTAATTTTTTTTAACCACAACGCCACAAAGGACACTACGCGCGACGTCGAACTTGGTGACCTTTGTGAAAACCCTTTGTGTCCCTTGTGGTTAAAAAACACTCTTGTTGTTAAAAAAAAGACCCTTGTGGTTAAAAAAATCCTTGTGTTTAAAAACAAACTACTTACCATATCCATGCAACAAACAATTACCATCCTGCTCCTCCTGTTTTCCACTTTCGCATTCTCCCAACAGAACACAGCGATCAAAAGAATACAAGTCAAAGGAAATCAATTCGTTACCGAAACCGGCGACTCACTCGTATTCCGCGGCCTGAACGCCAGCGACCCCGACAACCTCGACAAACAAGGCCACTGGAATGCCGCCTATTTCGACGAGATCAAACGCTGGGGCGCCAACATCGTTCGCTTTCCCGTTCATCCTGAAGCCTGGCGCGCACGCGGACAGGACAACTACTTCAAACTGCTCGACCAGGGCGTGCAATGGGCGAAAGAACGCAACCTGTACGTCATTGTCGACTGGCACAGCATCGGCAACCTGCGTTCGGAATTATACCAGTCTGCCAATTACGAAACGACCCTCAAGGAAACATTCGAGTTCTGGCGAACCATGTCCAAACACTACAAAGACGAGCCTACGGTCGCCTTTTTCGAATTGTACAACGAACCTACCGTATACAACGGCCAACTCGGCGTATGTACCTGGGCGCAATGGCGCGACATCATGGAAGAAACCATCACCATCATCCGCGCCCACGGCTGTAAGGCTGTTCCGCTGGTGGCGGGCTTCGACTGGGCCTACGACCTCAGGCCGGTGGCAACCGACCCGATCCGCGCTGAAGGCATCGCCTACGTAAGCCACCCCTACCCGATGAAACGTGCCAAACCCTGGGAACCGCAGTGGACGCAGGACTGGGGTTTTGTGGCCGAAAAATACCCGGTGATACTCACGGAAATCGGGTTCTGCGGCGCCGACGATGAAGGCGCACACATTCCGGTGATCAGCGATGAGTCGTATGGCGACGCGATTACTGCATATTGTGCGCAAAAAGGTATTTCTTACGTCGTCTGGGTGTTCGATCCGCACTGGGCGCCGCGTTTGTTTACCGACTGGAATTTTACGCCGTCGCGGCAGGGGAAGTATTTTAAAGCGGCGTTGCAGAAGAAGTAGATTTTACTTTTAACCACATGGGTAATATTTAACCACAAGGGGCACAAAGGGTTTTCACAAAGGACACTACGCGCGACGTCAAACTTTGTGCACTTCGTGCCTCCGTGGTTATTAAATTTTAAACCACAACGCCACAAAGGACACTACGCGCGACGTCGAACTTTGTGCACTTCGTGCCTCCGTGGTTATTAAATTTTAAACCACAACGCCACAAAGGACACTACGCGCGACGTCGAACTTTGTGTCCTCCGTGCCTCCGTGGTTTTTAAATTTTAAACCACAACGCCACAAAGGACACTACGCGCGACGTCGAAACTTTGTGCACTTCGTGCCTCCGTGGTTATTAAATTTTAAACCACAATGCATAAAGAACACCACCTGCGACATCACGCTTAGTGCCCTTTGTGAAAAAATCTTCGTGCACCTTTTGGTTAAAAACTACCCTTGTGGTTAAAAAAATCACCTTGTGGTTAAAAAAAATACCACCGTACAAGCCGAGCACCCCGGTATGTATATTTGCTCTTTCGGTTATCAATAAATCAAGAGTAAAGAAAATTCAGTCTGAGTAAAAAAACAATAAAACAATCAACCATGCAAGCACCTCCACATCCGCTGAAAAACCTGCTTTTCCTACTTCTTTTCCTGGGTTCGGCTGGAGCCCTCGCCGCCCAAACCGGCGTAGGCGCCAAAGCCCCGGAGGGCGCTGAAGTATACTTCGACGGCACCCGCGCCATGCTCGATCAGAAATGGATGTACTGGGAAGGTCCGCGCCTGGCCGCCAAGCCGCCCATCAAGTGGAAAATCGTTACCGATCCGGTCGATGGCGGCACGGTGCTCAACGGAAACGACCCCACCGCTGCGGGCGGCAAATACGGCACGGCCGATATCGTGACGAAAAAAGCCTTCCGCGATTTCCGCCTGCACATCGAATTTCTTATTTCCGAAAAAGGCGGCAACAGCGGCGTGTACCTGCAAAACCGCTATGAAATCCAGGTGCTCGACGGCGATACCACCTCGCATGGCATGGCGGCCGTGATCAACGAAACCAGTTCGCCCTATTACGCCTACAACGGCCTGGGCAAATGGAATGCCTACGATATCGTGTTCCGGGCCGCCCGCTTCAAGGACGGCAAGCGCACGGAAAAAGCCATGCTTTCCATGTGTTTCAACGGACAAAAAGTGTACGTCAACCAGACCATCAGCCAGGTATGGGGCGGCGCCAATTCGGGCATCGACGGTGGCAACGACAGCGGCAAAGGCATCACCGATACGCCCGGCGGGCTCAAACTCCAGGCCGAAGGCCACAACGTTTTGTTCCGCAACATCTGGGTACAGGAACTCGATTTGCAACAACCCGAAACAGACCTGCTCGCCGTTCAAATTTCCCTGTGGCCCAACGGCGCACCCGGCTTTGAAAACCGCCGCAACGAACCCGAACAGGCCAAGGACTGGTGGGTAAAAAACATCCACAACCCGAGCGTCACCGCCTACTTGCCACCCAAAAACATCGCTACCGGCGCGGCCGTGCTGATTTGCCCCGGCGGCGGCCATCGTGCCCTGGTGTACAACTCCGAAGGCAGGGATGCGGCCAAGTACCTGAACAGCATCGGGGTAGCGGCATTTGTGCTGAAATACCGGCTTTTCCGTGAAGAAGGCTCGCCGTACACCGAAGAACATCCGCGGCAGGACGCGACCCGCGCCATGCGCCTCCTCCGCAGCCGTGCTGCCGAATGGGGCATCGACGTGAACAGGATCGGCATCATGGGCTTTTCGGCCGGCGGCGAACTGGCGGCCTGGGCTTCCTTCGAACAATGGGTAGCCGACCCGAAAAGTACCGATCCTGTGGAGCAATTCAGCGCCCGGCCGGATTTCACGGTTTGTATTTACCCCGGCCCGCTGGCTGTGCCCGACGCCTACACCGGCACCCCGCCGCCGGCCTTTTTACTGGCTGCCAACGACGACGAATGCTGCTCGGAACCGGTGCTGTTGTTGGCCGATATTTACCGGAAAGCCAAAGTGCCGGTGGAAGTGCATTTGTATGCGCAGGGCAACCACGCATTTAACATGGGCAGCCGCGCTACCCTGTCGTCGATCAAAACCTGGTCGCAGCGGCTGACGGACTGGCTGAAAGATAATAAATGGCTGGGAGTCCGGTAGAGGGTTTCAGGCAAATCAATCAGTCGTCACATTCCAACATCCTTCAACCAACTTTACAAATGGAAGTGGAGAACAAAGAAATCCAATATGACAACTTTACCTGGATTGATATTCACAAGCCCAATAAAGAGAACCTGGACGCTATTGCGAAAAAATTCAAACTGGATTATTTTCAAATCATAGACAGCCTGGAGATTGGGCACTTGCCGAAATTTGAAAAACATAAAGAATATAACTTCCTCATTTTAAGGGCTTTTACGGCCGATTCGGAAGGCAGAATAACGAACGTGAATGAATTGTCCAATAAAATTGCGTTTTTCTACAACGACAAAAAAATCATCACCATTCATAGAGGGAACTTCCATTTTTTAAACAATTTACCATCCACGTTTAATAATCCGGAAGAGTTGCTGATACGCGTGATACAGGAAATGATCGTTTCATTCGACGAACCTTCCCGGCGGCTGAGCGACAAGGTGGACGATATTGAAAAAACTATTTTCCTGAAAGGGAATTCGAAAATCTCTTTGGAAGATCTATATTTTCACAAATCCCAAACCCGCATTACCAAAAAACTGCTACAGATCATGCAAAACGTGATCAATCAGGTGGAAGTAAGCGACAAATCGAAATCGGCATTACAGGACATTAAAGATAAAATACTGAGCCTCATTTTGAGTTACGACGAAGTATCGGAAGACTCGAATAACCTGCTGAATACCTATTTGTCCGTCAACGCTCAAAAGAACAACGACGTCATGAAATTGCTGACCATCTTTTCAGCATTTTTCCTGCCGCTTACATTTATCGCAGGTATTTATGGAATGAACTTCGAGAACATGCCGGAATTGACCTGGCGGGCCGGTTATTTTCTAACGCTGGGCGTGATGACTATTGTGGCGATTATCATTTATGTCTGGTTTAAAAGAAAAAGAATTATATAGGAATTGCGGTAATCACCGCTATCAAAAACGGACGATACGAATAGCCGCGTTTTTTGAGTGTGTTTCGTTTTTTGTGTTTCGTGTTTCGCAAAGGGTTAGCAGTCAGGCAAATACTAAACACGAAACACAAAAAACGAAACCCCAACTTTTTGCCGAGGGTCAACTTTTCTCCTGAGGTACATCATAGGTTTTACTGTTTGTAGTTGAACAACTTTAGAGAAGGATTAAAAATTCTTCTTCAAGTTCACCCATCCGCAAACACATGAAAAACCTGTTGTTGTTATTCGTTCTGATCGCTTTTTTTGCCTGCAAACGCGACGAAAAACTGCCCCTGCGCGACCTGCCCGGACGTGTGGTCATGCAGGACAACCTGCACTCGTATACGTATACCATTCAAACCAATGCCATATCGATTCTTACGGACCGCACACCGCTCCGCTGGTCGCATGACGGCGCCCGGCTGGCCGTTGTAGATTACTCGACCGGGCAATCATTTTATTCCATCCTGGATGCGAATACTTTACAGGAGATGTTTCGATTCCCTCAGCCCAATATTTCGGCATTGTGCTGGTCGCCGGACGACCGATCGATCGCCTATACTTCCGATAATACGCTGGTGTATCTGAACCTGGAAAATATGGACCGCGATACCGTTTCCCTGCCCGACACCTTTTATTACGACGGCGCCCTCGACTGGTCGCCGGATGGCAATACGATCGTTTTTGCTGCCCGGGGCAAGGATTTATTCCTTGAATCCGCCATTTGTACGATGCGGAAAGACGGTACGCAGTTCACTTCCCTGGCGAGCGGGCCTTTCGATCACGTCCGCTGGTCGCCCGACGGTCAGGCCATTGCCTTCGATAATATTTGGAGTGTCATGACTATTCATCGGGATGGATCCAACCTGAAAACCCTGATTGAAAATGCAGCAAGTCCTTGCTGGTCTGCAGGGGGAAACATCATCATGTATACCCATTTTGAATTCATCGGCCTGTGGGACAGCAAGATCAGCCTGAATGCCCGGGAAATCGATGGAGACCAGCGCGAACGGCGCATTTACGACGGTGCCGGGCTGATAGACTGGTATCCGGTGGAATGAATTCAAATAGGAAAAGATCACTGAAGCAACGGCACCCGCACCACAAAACAGCCCTGTTCTTCACCTGCCAAAACAGGTACTTCGCTCAGCAGCGTGTACCGGTTGATAATGCTGTTCAGTCCCGTTCCGGTGGAAGCATCCCGGTGTTGGCGGAGGTGTATGCGGTTTTTCACGACCAGGCAATCATTTTCGATGAACACTTCCACGACCAGCGGCTCTTGTACCGACATCTGGTTGTGTTTAACGGCATTTTCCACCAGCAATTGCAGCGTCAGTGGTACGATTTTATACCGGTCGGTGTCCGCTTCGTCGAGCCGGATTTTCAGTTCGAACTTGTTTTCAAAACGGATTTTCAGCAAAAAAATATACGATTGCAGGAAATCGAGTTCGGTGCGCACAAGCACCACCTGCCGGTCTTTTTGCTCGAGGATGTAGCGGTACAGGCGCGACAACTGTTGGATGAACTGCTCCGACAAATCGGCATTTACATGCACGAGGGAGGAGAGAATGCTGAGACTGTTGAACAGAAAATGCGGATTAACCTGCGTTCTGAGCAGGTCGATCTCGCTGATCAACTGTTGTTTTTCCAGTTGGCGCGTCTGGTTTTGAAAACGTTCCGATTTTTTTTGAAAATACAGCATCCGGCCCAGTAAAGCCAGCGCGAGCAGCAGGATAATGATCCCAGCGATGAGAACCACATTGAGGCTTTTCGTTTTCAGGTTCAGGGCCGACTGGTACTGCATCTTGATCTCCTGCTTTTCCTCCTCCTTGCCGATACTGTCCAGCAAAACCTGCCGCGCAAACTCCATCTGTTCCAGTCGCTGGCTGGTAGCATCCTTTTCCAGGCTGTCGTTTAGCGCCAGAAACTGTTCGTGGTATTCCAGCGCCAGTTCGTGCTGTCCGGTGGCCTTGTAGGTTTGATAGAGGCAGTCGCAGGCGTCGCGCTCGGTCTTCACCGCATTGATGTTGCGGCTGAGCAGTAGCGATTTTTTGCACAATTCCAGCGCCTTTGGGTAGTCTTTCTGGTTGGCATACAAAAAACCGAGGCTGTAATAGGACGTGGCCAGTTCGGGATTCTCCCCGATTCTTTCCAGAATATCGATACTTTTCCAGACATACCCGAGCGAAAGGCGGGGCTGGTCGAGTTCCTGATATACGAGTCCGATGTTGGCCAGCGCGATGGCGATGCCCCTTTCGTCTTTTAGTTTCTTGCGCAGGTCCAGGGCTTTGTTGTAAAACTCCAGGGCCTGGTCGTACGCACCCTGATTCAGGTGGACATTTCCGATATTGTTATAGGAAGTTGCCATGCCGGGTTCGTCGTTCATCGCATGCTGCAACGCCAGGCCTTTCTGGTAGTATTCAAGCGCCCGGGCATTGTTCGACTGGTCGTCATACACATTTCCAATGTTGTTATAGGCATTCGCAATGGCCTCCTGATCACCCCGCTCTTCCTGAAGCGCCAGGTCTTTCTGGAAATATTCGAGCGCTTTGGGACCCTCCCCCATACTCCGGTAAATGAGCCCCATGTTATTGTAAATAGCGCCAATCCCCCTTTTCTGGTCGACTTTACCTGTCGCTTCGGTCATGGCCACCAGGGCTTTCTGGTAGGTAACGAGTGCGGCGGCATACTCCCCTTTGAGGTTATACGTGGTGCCGATCACGTTCAGCGCTTTTCCCTGCCACCATTTATCCCCGATCTTTTCTGCAAAATCCAGTTCTTTTTTCGCCAGCACGCTGCCCGAATCAGGGTCGGTAAACATGATGTTCCATGCCATGTGCTGAATCGCCTCGATACGGGTGGTATCCGGCCGGCTGGTATCGTTCCATATCTGCCACAGACTGTCTGTGTTGACCTGCGCGGAAAGAACGCGGGCTCCAAGGGACAGGAATATCAGGAGATATACTTTGTTCATGGGTGGGCTGTGCGAATCGAGGGTAGACGGGGCAAATATCGGGAAAAGGAATGGGATTGTGTACGATGCTTGCAGGTTCTGCGGGCACTTATAAAAGTCTTGTAATTTGGAAAATGCGAATAAAAAGGAGTTATAAACTTTCGTTCATAACTCCTTTAAAATCAATTTAGTGTAACAAGATTCGTGCTTGCCGCCACACGTTTTTAATTCAAATCAGGCGCACTACTCCTTCACCACCCGTGCCGAATACACGTTTCCGCTCTCCGCAATTTTCAAAAAATACATTCCCGCCGGAACAGCGGAAATATCCAGCCGGTTGCCTGGTTGATTCACCTGCATAACGAGGCGCCCCGTATTGTCGAACATCTGTACATAATCGGCGCGCACGTTTGCCAGTTGCACCACACCCGTTGTGGGATTGGGGAAAAGCCGGATGTTGGTCCGGCCGATTTCAGTGACGGCGCTGGGACTCAGGTTGGTCACTTCGAGGCAGAACTCGCCCTGCAAGCCACCATAGCCATCCATGAGCATTCGGTACGTCTGGCCGGCTTGTGTCTCGATGTTCACGCTGACGTTGAGGATGCCGCCGTTGCCGTTTTCGTCGTCATTGCAGGCTGCGAGCGTCAGGTTGTCGCAGTCGCCGGTGTAGATGGCGGCTTGTGTGTCGCCGTCGGTTATATAGTTGGTAGCCGAGCACTGCACCGAACGAATGCGGTATGTATTGCCGTCGCCGGTAAAAGTGTACCAGATCGTGTGTTGCAGGGCATCATTCTCGAAAAAGCAGTTGGGTGTGACGGCCGGGTCGCCGGTGCTGGTGTAGCCTGTGTTGTCCTGAAGGCCGGAGGTTTGCGGTACGTTAAAGGCCGCCCCGAAGAGGTTGTTGATGTCGTTGGCATCAGCGCAACCATCGTGTGGTGCAGGATTCACCGAGATGGTACCCGTACCAGTTCCCGTGCAGCCGTTGGCATCGGTATAAGTGTAGGTAAGTAAATGAACGCCGGCGCCGGCCAGTCCTGCATCGAAGATATTGCCTGGCAATACCCCGTTGCCGGAGTAAATGCCTCCCGCAGGACCGGCCTCCGGGTCGGGCAGCAGGGATGCGGGAGAAGTGATATCTGTAAGGAAACCGAATACTCCGATGACCGGCGGCGCTGCCACTGTAAGAGCGGCCGTGGCTGTCGAGCCATTGGCCAATGTGTAAGTGACGGTGTAGGAACCCGGGCCACCCGCTGCCGTTGGGTCGAAGGTGAACGTATTGCCGTCGCCGGTGTCCGTCACGCCGGTACCCGAGTATACACCGCCGGTGGGGGAGGCACCACCGAGAGTTGCCGTTACATTGCTGCAAGTGGTACCGAGGGCAAAGGTGATGGCTGTCTGCGTCAGGTTGGTTACCTCAAGGCAGAACTCACCCTGAAAGCCGTCGTAGCCGTCCACCAACATATGGTATTCCTGACCCGGTACTGTCACCAGTTCTATACTGAAGTTATAAAAACTATTGGGAAAGTCCTCGTCGTCGTTGCAGGCCACTTGTGTGGGGCTGCCGCAACTACCTGTAAAAATGGCGCCCTGCGTGTCGCCCAAGGTAATGTAGTTAGTGGCGGAACACTGCACGGAGCGGAAGCGGTAGGTATTGCCATCGCCGGTGAAGCGGTACCAGATGGAGCTTTGCACAGGGTCGGCAAAGCAGTCGCTGGACACTGCAGGGTCGCCCGCGCTGGTGTATCCAGTGTTGTCCTGCAGGCCGGAAATTTGGGGCGCATTGTAGATGCCGCCCAATAGGTTGTTGATGTCATTGGCGTTAGCACAGTCTTCGCCAGGACCCAAAAAGGCACGGGATACCGTTCCGTCAGGCTTTCCAAAGTAGAGGTAATTGCCGTCAATTGCGAGCGTATTCACATTTTGTTGGTCAGGAAGGATCGTTTCGATAACCGGGACAGGCTGTGTAACATCTATCCGTTTAATGCCCACCGGAGATGTCAAATCGCAGAAATACAAGTGATTCCCGTGGGAAGTCAGGCCGACCATTTGCCCACCTGAAAGAACAGTAGTAACCGCAGGGGTGGGCTGGGTAATGTCAAATGTGCTAATAGTCGAATAGGAGGGATCATTGAAGTACATGTTGTTCCCATGTAATGCGATTTGAAAACAAGACACCCCGGTAATCACTGCCGTTGCACTTTGGGGAAACGGTGTTGCCAGGTTGACCTTATACAGTCCGTTCAATGTGGCTCCTGTTGCGCCGATGTACAGGTCATCACCGTTTCTTACCAATCCTACCGTAGCATATTCTCCGGTCAGGTTGGTAGCCACAGCCTCTATCGTAGGATTCATTACAGTCAGGTTGATCCTTCCGACCGAGCAGAGGAGAACGGGCAGATTACCTCCAACGGTGATGTACAGGTAGTCCCCTGCGACCAACACACTCCTCAGATTGGCAACTCCAGCGAGCAGGGTAACCGCCGGAGCAGGCAGGGGCTGAGAGAGGTCTGCCTTTACGATATCAAAAGCCTTGCGTTTGTATACTGCATTTCCACCGACACTCATGCCGAAATTGACACCCATGCCTGTAGCGACCGTTTCAACGGTTTGTGCGTGAAGAAAAGTGATGGCCGTCAGGCAAAAGGTCATCAGGAGTGTAAATCTGTTTTTCATTATTGAAGGAATTTAAAGTTTTAATAAGACTGCCTACTCTTTACAGGATTTTCGGCATGCTCCTTTCGCTGTATTTCACGAACGCGTTACCATCGCTTTCTTGCATCAAAAGTGGGGTTGCCCCGAGTGACGTTTTCCGTCAAACAGGTAACCTTTTCCGTCAAAATGGCCGGTTGTGTCAGGTAACAAAATCCGTCAAAATGGGCGAATACGGGCTGATAATCAAATACTTGCGTAGTTCGAAGGCGATTTTCCGAAACGCTGTTTGAAAATCCTGGAAAAAAAACGCACTTCGCCGTAGCCCACTTTGGAAGCAATCTGGGCGATGGAATCGGAAGTACGGTTTTCGAGTAAACGGCGGGCTTCGTCGAGCCGGATTTCCTGCAAATACTGCATCGGGGAAAATCCTGTGAGGCGCTTCAATTGCCGTAACAAGGTGGATTCGCTCATGGCAAATTCATGCGCGAGCATGGGCACCGTGAGGATGTCGTTAGCGAGGTTTTTTCTGACAAAAGCCTCGAACTGCTCCAGCCAGGCGGCGTCAGCGGAGGAAAGCGTAGGCGGGGCAGGTTCGGTTTGCGTATCGGTTTCGGCAACAGCATCCTGCCGGGCGGCCCGGTTTTGCAGCAGGTTTTCGATGCGCACCAGCAGTTCTTCCTCGTCGAAAGGTTTGGTCAGATAGTCGTCCACGCCGATTCTCAGCGCTTTCAGTTTGTCGCGCGCATCCGCTCTTGCCGTGAGCATGATGACCGGAATGTGCCGGGTGGCGTCGTTGCCTTTCAGTTCTTCCAATAGTTGGTAGCCATCCATGACGGGCATCATGAGATCGGAGAGAATGAGGGAAGGGAAGGTACGTTTCCGATTTTTGGGGCCTGCATTCGGGAGTAATTCCAGGGCTTCCTGCCCGTTCCCGGCGGTCACTACCTGATAGTACGGGCTAAGTATGGTGTGGAGATAATCGCTCAGGCTGCGATTGTCTTCAACAACCAGGATAGTCGTTTTGGAAGGAGGCGTGATGAAGGATAAATGATGAGTTATGAGTGATAAGTGATGAGCGTTAAGTGGATGATCATCAGGAGCGCTTGGAAGAGGAAAAGAGGTTTCCCATACAGTGCTTTGGATATTATCAGAAATTACACCTTTCGTGAGTGGTTCGATCAACACTTCTTTCTTAGGCAATTCGACAAAAAAAGTGCTCCCGCTGCCGGGTATACTCTCTGCCCGGATGTTCCCGCTCATCAAAGCAATCAGTTCCCGGCAGAGCGCCAAACCGATACCTGTACCGCCTTCGGCAGGTATGTTTTTTTCTTTCGACTGGTAAAACCGGTCGAACACATGCGGCAGGTCGGCGGGTGAAATGCCCCTTCCCGTATCCCGGACCGAAATTAATAACGTATTGCCCCGGTCTTCCACCGATACCTTTACTTCGCCGCCCTTACCCGTACATTTGAAAGCATTGGAAAGGAGGTTGTTCAGGATGATTTCCACTTTTTCCCGGTCCAGGTGCAGGTGCAGGTCTTTTTCCGCACGATAGGAAAAGTCCAGGCGAATGCCCAGGTACCCGGCGTGGGAATCGAAGGTGGAAACGATGCGCTGCATCAGGGAGAATACCTGTTCTGGATTTTCCTGCAGCACCATTTTGCCATGCTCCAGTTTGGAGAGGTCGAGCAGCGAGCCCACCAGTTTGAGCAGGTCTTCGCCACTCTGCCGGGCCAATTTCAGCAGGGTGGCATTTCGGTTATCCAGTGTGCCGGATTTAAGGACCGAACGGATGGGGCCGAGCAGGAGTGTGAGCGGCGTGCGCAGTTCGTGGCTCACGTTGGCGAAGAAGCGGGACTTGGCCACATCGAGGCTTTTGAGTTCTTCGGCCTGCTGCTGGATGAGGGCATTTTGGGCGGCCAGTTTGTGTTTCTGCTTGCGTTGTCTGCGCAGGACTGTGAAGAGCAGACCCGCTACCGCCAAGGCTAAAGCCGTGATGGAAAGTATAGTGCGCAGCTGATTTTTTCTTATTTGGAGTTCCAGGTCCTGGTTCTTTTTTTCGGTCGCCAGTTGTTCTTTCTCCCGTTGGAGATTGTAATTCTCCATGTTGAAACCGGCATTCCGGGCCTCGAATTTACCTTTGTGATACTGTTGTTTTTTGATGAATCTCAAGGCATCAGCAAATCGTCCTTCCGTTTCGGCAATTTTGGCCTTTCGTTCGTAATTAAATATCAGCAAGTTATCAAAATCCAATTTTTCAGCCTTTGCCTGCGCATTGTCGAGGTAGGATTTCGCTATTGCCGAGTTTCCCCGCTCCCATTCCAGATCAGCCAGGGTTTGAAGTGTTTGTATTTCCAGCCATCGGCTGGGTTCCGCTTCACACCACTGCAAGGCTTTTTGGTAACAAATCTCCGCTTCCACCCATTTTTTTTGAATTTTCAACAGATCGGCCCGACCTATTGCTGCATGTATGACCATGCCATATTCGAATGGTTGGATGGGATCGGACAAGGGGACCTTTTCAAGCGCTTCCACATACTTTTCCATTTTGTCGTACAGCCCCGCATTTTGGGTGATCTGCAAAAGCCGAATGTGTAGATAATCTATATTGGCCTTGTCCTTGTTTCGAATGGACTGGGCAAGCAAGGCTTCCATTTCCGGTAGTACTTCCGCTGTTTTCCGATAGCGAAGACTGTATTCTAACAGGCACATTTTCACATAAACGATTTTGGAGGAATCACCTAACTGATTTAACAGGGGCAATGCATTTTCAAGGTTTGCAATCGCTCCCCTATCATTTCCCAGGGCATCATGAAAACGATACAGATGCATGGAAGCACGAGCCGTTGCTTCAATATCACCTTGTCGGCGCGTCGTTTTCAGCAATTCCTCTCCGACAAAAATGGCCAGCGGCAGGTAAGAGCGCCTTTCCAGTTTCGACAGAATGGTATTATACGTCCGAGCGAGGCACTTATCATCTTCTCCACAAAAAGCACGTACCTGTTCGAAGATGAAATAAATGGCCGTATCGCCTCCCGGCTGTTCCCAGCGCGCTTCTATCACGGGCAATACTTCTTTGAGGAAAACAGCATCCGGCTGCTGTATCTGGGCATGCATGCAGCATGGTATAAACCCTGTTAAAAAGGCTAACAGTAACGTTTTAAGGAACATTTTGCACATAGGAGTCCTGCAAATGTATCCTGGAAATGATGGACAATCTGCAATACGGAGCATAGCAGTAGGAATACCACCAAGATCGCTCACGCGTGTCGCAAGGGACAAAAAGACCAGGAAGTATACCTTTTTCATGGGTGATTTATGCAAGTCAAGGATTGGGGGGGGGCAAATATCGGGAAGAGAGATGGATTTCCGTCTTTGCTGATTTTTCCGCCTCGTTCAGTGCTCATCCCTGATTGTAGTTCGGCTCAAATCGCCGCCGGTCATTGATCATTGACTCTTCGGAAAATCAAAAGGGGGGAAAGTCATTTCGTTGGGCTACTGACATCATTGCCGGATTGCCGAAAGGGCATCCAACTTTACTCAAGGCACGATTTTTCGCCCAAAAAAAGATGTTTTACCCCTTCACAAGTCATGAAAAAATTCATTCCCATTCTTCTCCTTGTTTCTTTTTTTTCCTGCAAACGCAACGATGAACTGCCCCTGAGCGAGGTGCCCGGGCGCATAATCATGCAGGACAAGTACAGCCGTAATTATCATTACATCATTCAAAATGATTATATCAAGGCACTCCCGAATCTAAACCCGATTCGCTTGTCGCATGACGGATCAAAACTTGCTTTAATGGATTATTCGACAGTCCAGTCGAAATATTCCATCGTAAATACCTACACCCTGACAGAAATCGTAAAACTCAACAATAATGAAATTGGAGATATCTGTTGGTCGCCCGATGATACTGAAGTGGCCTATTTAGAGGTATACGATAGCAGTATCGTACGGCTCAATCTTGCAACGCTACAAACGCAGATTATTCATTTGCCAGGAGAAACTGTATACAACGGAGGAATCGACTGGTCGCCGGACGGGAATAGTTTTGTTTTTATCGGGTATGATTTAGTAGGCAACTCATCTCATGTCTACACGATCGGAGCGGATGGCAGCAACTTGAAAATATTGAATGCAGGAATTTTTAATAAACCCCGTTGGTCGCCGGACGGCAAGACGATCGCTTTTGAAAACATCCTGGACATCTATTTCATTAATCCAGATGGAACCAATATGCGTAAAACAATTGAAAGAGCAGAGAATCCCTGCTGGTCAAGGGACGGCTCAATTATGATGTTTACATATATCGAAGCATTGGGTTGGGCCAGCAGCAAGATCGATATCCGCGCCAGAGAAATCGACGGCGATCAACGTGAAGGGGTGATATATGAAGACGTAGGATTGATTGACTGGTGCCCTGTGAACTGATTATTGATTTATGGGAAGACCTGACACGGCGAAAAAGACCAGGACCGGATTTTCCGTTTTCACTTTGCTTTGTGCCATATTTGCCTTTCGTTTGTCGGAAAAAGCATCTTGAACCAAGCGTGTATTTCAAATTATTGCGCTGGAATAGTCATCCGATGACTTTGAGTCATCGGATGACTATTCCAGCGCAATAATTTGAAATACACCCCTTGAACAACGAAATCAAATATCCCGCCTCGTGAAAATACTCGATTGCGATGTACACAATACCTATCGTTCCCAGCACGACCTGTACCCCTATCTGGAAGAGCCGTTTTTATCGCGTTTAAAAGAAAAAGGATTCGGATATCCACAGGAAACCTATCAGAGCCCCATTCATACCAAACGGCTGGACGCGAAACCGGAAAACGGCCCGGCCGGCTCCGATTATCCGCTGATGCGCGAACAATTGCTGGACCGATACGACCTGACGTATGGCGTGCTGACCGGCGAAGGCATTTCAGGATTGTCGTACATGACGGAGCAGGACTACCCTGCCGCACTCGCCCGTGCCTACAACTCCTGGCTGATGGATACCTGGCTGCAATACGACAAACGATTCCTGGGATCCATGCATGTTGCGATTCAGCACCCGGAAGCGGCCGCTGCGGAAATATACCGCTGCGGCAGCCACCCGAAAATCGTACAGGTGAGTATACCTGCGTCCACGCCCATGCCGCTTTCCCACCCTTTTTACCGGCCCGTTTTGCGTGCCGCAGCGGAAATGGACCTGGTGGTGGCGCTGCATTTCCGCCAGCCGGGCATCGCTTCCGCACCGGTTACGCCTGTGGGGACGCCTCCCTTGTACATCGATTACCATGCGTTGATCAGCCTGCCATACATGTCGCAACTGGTCATGCTGGTCACTTCCGGGGTGTTTGTAGAATTTCCCAAGCTCAAAATACTGCTGGTGGAAGGCGGATTTATCTGGGCTATTCACCTGTTGTGGCGTATGGATAAAGAGTACAAAACGCTGCACCGGCAGGTACCTGCCTTAAAAAAACTACCTTCCGAATACGTCCGGCAGCATGTCAAGTTCGGTGTTCAACCCATGTACGAACCGCGGGAAGCCGCCATGTTGCAGCAGGTGATCGAAGCGGGTGAATTGCAGCAAAGCCTGGTGTTTGGTGGCGACTACCCGCACTGGGACGCCGACGAACCCGAATTCGTGATGCGTTTTATGAAAGAAGAATGGCGACAGTCCATCATGTACGATAACATGGCGGCGTGGTACAAAGGCATTGAAAAATAAAGCGCCATGAAAAAACGCTATTTTTTTTGTCTGGCTTCAGAAATACAGGAACACATATTTCTGGTCCGGGAAGTCGGCGGCAAGTCGGTGGGCGCTATCCGGCAAAACGGCAACATCCGCCTGCTGCTCAATTATTGCCCGCATGCGGGCGCGCCGATTTGTAAAGGCGTACTCGTACCTGCACAGTTGTGCGATGCCGACCAGACGCTTGTACTCGACCCTCAGAAGCCGCAATTGCGTTGCCCCTGGCATGGCTGGGAATTCGATCTGGAAAACGGCCGCCCGGCCTTCGAATCCAAAATGCGGCTGGCTTTCCTGACACATGAACTGGAAGGAGAAGAAGTTTATGTTAGTGTTTAGTGTATGGTGTATGGTGTTTGGGGCGCTTCGCCCTTGGTTACTCACGAAACCAAGGGCGAAGCGCCCCAAACACCAAACACCATACACTCATTCGTCCTTACGAATGATAAATCCCGGCCGCGCTTTGACTTCTTCATAAATTCGCCAGATATATTCCGCCACGATGCCCAGACAAAACAGCACCAGCCCGTTGAAAAAAGCGACCATGGCGACAATCGTCGTCCAGCCGGGGATCTGGAAGCCGAACAAGCGGCTATGCGCGAAAAAACGGGCATAAATGAACACCGGAATGGCGATCAGGCACAATAAAGAGATCCACAATCCCAGGCTGGTGATGGCACGAATCGGGAAGGAAGAGGAAGCGAAAAAAGTATCTTTCGCGAGCTGCACCTTTTTCTTCCAGGTCCAGCGCGACTTGCCCTTGCGCGGCGGCCGGTCGTACGGAATGTAAATGGGATCAAATCCCAGGCGCAGCACTTCCACGATGGACGAAGTATGAATCGGGTGAATCCGCGTATTCATGATATCGATGATCTCGCGGTCGGCCAGGTAAATATCGGCGCCGCCGGGCGGGAATGCGACATCCGACAGCCTGTTCATGAGTTTGTAATACAGGTTGGAAAACAGGTCGCTGAACCAGCCGTCATTGCGGGTGGCCCGGTGCGATATCACCAGTTTATGCCCGGCTTCCCAGGCCCGGTAACAGTCCACCATCGACTCCAGCGGGCGCTGCAAATCATCGGGCATAGCGGAAATGCAGGCGCCTCTGCACACCGTAAAACCTGCAAAAAGTACATACGGCGAGGTGTAATTGCGGCTTAATCGGAAAGCCCGCACCCGGGAATCCTGCGCGGCTATTTGTTGTGCCAAAGCCCAGGAATTGTCCGTGGAACCGTCGTCGATGAGCAGTATTTCGAAAGGAATGTGTTCTGCTTCCAGGCGCCCGGCAATGGCTTCGTAAGCCGGTCG
>JAKQJD010000616.1 GCA_029561355.1 Bacteroidota bacterium
AATAGTGTTTGATTCTCGGGCGCAAATCGTGTACCCGGTAATCCGGTACACGATGCTATACAAATCACTTTCTCGTTACTCATGAAAAAAATCAATTACATTCTCTTATCCATGGCGGTCGTTCTTACCGCCTTTAGCGCCAGTGCACAGAGTATCGGCGTCAACACCAATATGCCCCATGCTTCGGCGGCTTTGGATGTTACTTCCACCACACAGGGCCTGCTCGCGCCCCGCATGACACAGGCGCAGCGCAATGCGATTGCCGCGCCCGCTACCGGTCTGCTGGTTTATCAAACCGATGGCGTAGCCGGATTTTACACGTATAACGGCGCTTCCTGGGTTCAGCAAGGCGCAACCGGCCCTGTGGGCCCTGTAGGTCCTGCTGGACCAACCGGCCCGACGGGTGCTACTGGTCCTGTTGGTCCAGCCGGTGCTACTGGTCCTGTCGGTCCCATCGGTCCTGCTGGTCCAACCGGTCTGACGGGTGCTACTGGTCCTGTAGGTCCTGCCGGTGCTATCGGTGCTACGGGGCCTATCGGCCCAGCCGGTGCTACCGGCCCCATCGGTCCTGCCGGTCCAACCGGTCTGACAGGTGCTACTGGTCCTGCCGGTGCTACCGGCCCCATCGGTCCTGCCGGTCCTGCCGGTCCAACCGGTCTGACAGGTGCTACTGGTCCTGTTGGTCCTGCCGGTGCTACAGGCCCCATCGGTCCTGCCGGTCCTGCCGGTCCTGCCGGTCTGACAGGTGCTACGGGTCCTGCTGGTCCTGCCGGTGCTACAGGCCCCATCGGTCCTGCCGGTCCTGCCGGTCCAACCGGTCTGACAGGTGCTACGGGTCCTGTTGGTCCTGCCGGTGCTACAGGCCCCATCGGCCCTGCTGGTCCAACCGGTCCAACCGGTCTGACAGGTGCTACGGGTCCTGCTGGTCCTGCCGGTGCTATTGGTCCAGTCGGCCCACAAGGCCCACAGGGTGATCCTGGTGCTACGGGTCCTGCTGGTTCAGCCGGCCCTGCTGGCCCTGCTGGTCCAGCCGGTGCTACGGGCCCTACTGGTCCTGCCGGTCCTGCCGGTTCTGCTAATATGGTGGGTACAACCAATTATATGGTTAAGTTTACTGGTACAACTACCGGTGGCAACTCCCAGATTCAGGACAATGGAACGGGTCTCTCTATGGGATCTACCACTCCTTCCACTAGCTACCTGCTGTACGCCTACCGCCAGCAGTTAACTATCAATGGCGATGGTCAGGCGACCCTGTATGGATACCGCACCCGCGATTCACAAAACGATGGTGTTGGTTATTCGCAGATACAAACCAATAATGCGACAACCGGATTTAACTTCTGGGGAGATGTATACACCTTCGGTGTTGCCGGATATAACTACAATGACTATTCTCGTTGCGGGGGTACTCTTGGCGCTGATGTAAGTGGTTTATACTGGGGTTCTATGGGTTACCGGTCGAGCGCTTTGATGAACTACGGTGTATACGGCTCCACTGCATATACCAGCGGCACCGGTTACCTGAACAACAACCAGTCGACAGGTATCGGCGCCGGTTTTTACGGCGGCGTGATGGGCGGCTGGGTACGCGGCGATGTACTGGGTCTGACCACCGCCGGCGAACTGTACGCTTCCTACAACGTAGGCAATGAATACACTTCGGGCCACCAGGCCGACATCGTTACCAACAACGGTCAGCGCGCAGTAGCATATGCCAACACGTCCACTTCGCTGAAAGTGTACGACGACGGTTATTCCGCCCTGCAAAACGGACAGTCTACGGTAAGTTTCAGCCCCGAGTTCCTGGCGTTGATGACACAAAGCCAGCGCCCGGTAATCACCGTTACGGCGGTAGGCGCACCGGTAGCGCTTTACATCCGCTCCATCGATAAAAACGGATTCTCCGTGGCTGCTGCCGACGGTTCCGCTGCCAACGTGGAGTTCTCGTGGACGGCTGTGGCCAAACGTGTAGACGCTTCCAACGCAGCCGTACCAGCACAGATCATGGACGCTCAATTCGACGAACACCTGAAAGGCGCTATGTTCAATGAGGGTAACCGCGAGCAAAGCGGTAAACCGATCTGGTGGGATGGTTCGAAACTGCGTTACGATGCGCCTCCGGCACAGGATATCAAAAACAAAGTAGAACCGAAACACTAACCGGTCTTATGAAAGGTTGGATGTTCGGTATTTTCCTGGCTGCCCCGGCGCTTCCGATGAATCTATCGGCGCAAAACGACTCCCTGCTGTTGCAAGGCCTGAAAACAGATGTTTTCTACCTCGCTTCCGACAGTCTGGGAGGGCGTGCGCCCGGTACCGAAGGTGCAGAAAAAGCGGCCCGGTGGATTGGCACAAGATTCGAATCACTCGGATTGAAGCCGTTCCTGGAAAATACCTGGATCCAACCTTTCACTTATTCCGAAGAAGGCCGGCCGGTGCAGGCAGAAAACCTGCTCGCACAAACCAACCCGGACAAGCCGTGCAAGTTGCTCATTACCGCGCATTATGATCATTTGGGTTTGGGAAACGCTCATTCGAGAGAAGTTTTCAAAAACGTGATACACAATGGCGCGGACGACAATGCAAGCGGCGTTGCCATGTTGCTGGCCCTCGCTGAACAGTATGCGAAAAAGGAAAAGGAACTGGATTACAGTGTTCTTTTTGTTTGTTTCTCGGGGCACGAATCTGGTATGTTCGGTTCTGAATACTTTGTTCAGCATTGCGGGAATAAGTTGGATCAGGCGAAATACGTGTTGAATCTGGATATGGTCGGAAGACTGGATGATGCGCAATCGCCTCCTCCTTTGTATTTCCGGCTCCCGGAAGGCAGCCTTTGGGAAAACGATCTTTTACCCGTCGATGTCGATGGATTGAAAGTGGTTGTGAAAAACCAGGAAATGCCGCTCGATCATACGCCTTTCCATAAAAAAGGGATGTTAGCGGCCACGTTTTCAACCGGTTTGCACGACGACTATCACCGGAGCACCGACGACGCGGAAAGGATCAATTTCACAGGAATGGCGCAGGTTTTTTTTTTATTGAAAAGTACCTCGGAACACTCTTCCAGTGATGTTTCATGAGAAAAACGCGCCCGGCAACTTGGTTGAAAATCGTAGGAATAAGATGTACGCATCATTCGGAATTCACCTCATCGGGGTATTCTAACTGCAATTGAAAAAAAATATGAAAAATATACTTTTTACACTCACTGTTTTTTGTCTGTTGAGCACAGTGGTGTCGGCGCAAGGCGAGTTGTATATTCCTCCTTCCGGGAGTATTTACACCAACGGCGCAAGCACACTGACGCTCAGCAACGCAAAACTGACCAACAACGGGAGTTTTACCGCGAATGACGGCACCGTCATTTTTACGGGAAATGCTCCCAATGCAGGGGCCAGTATCAATGGGACGGGAACGACTGCGTTCAAAAACCTGACCATTGATAAAAACGCCAACAATGCGCAGATTAACCAGGACGTAATCGTGGCCGGTAACCTGACGCTGGTTTCCGGCGGTCTGGAACTGGCCAACGGCGACGTCAACTTCGGCACCACAGGCAGCCTGCAAGGTGAAACGGAAACGTATCGCGTGTACGGGGCAGGCGGCGAACTGATCGCGTTTGTTACCCTGAATGCCCCTTCCGCTGTTAACCATGCCAATCTGGGCGCCGTCATCACGGCGGCTCAAAACCTGGGCCTGACGGAAATTCGTCGCGGACATGCGCCGTTTGTACTTCCCTTCGGAAACAGCATTTTGCGTTATTTCAACATTCTGCCTGCCAATAATGCCGGCCTGAATGCCACCCTTCGGGTAAATTATTTTAATGCCGAATTGAACGGCAATAATGAAAACAACTCCATTTTCTGGCGCAGTACCAATGGCGGTGTCAGTTGGGTTTTTCAAAACGGCGCTTATTCGAGAGACGTCGCTGCGAACTGGGTTCAAATGCCCGGCATCAGCGCTTTTTCGTTGTGGACGCTGGCTGACGAACCTCCCTGCCCGGCTTTTGCATCTGCTCCCGCTAATGTTGCTGTCGTAAACAGCGCATGCAACGATGACTGTGTTGTTACCGGCGGTTCTATTTCCGCACCGGCCGGAACGCCTTGCCCGCAGGGCTCCACCCTGCAATACCGGGTGAATGGCGGCGCCTGGACAACCACGCTGCCTGCTTATGAACAAACGGGACCGTCCCAGTTTGTTCAGACACGTTGCTCCTGCGATAATAATCCAGCTGTTACCAGCCCGGTTTCTTCGGGAGTGACGACCAACCCGGGTGTGTGCGCACCGGCACCGACCAACCTTGTCTGCAACGACCTGGTAACGGTCTCGCTGGACGAATCCTGTTCCCTGGAACTCAATCCGGATATGATTCTGGAGGGCTTTAATGCCTGCTACGCGAACTATCTGGTACAGATTGACCGCACGCTGCCTTTGGGTAACGGTCCGTGGCAGCCCGGAATTCTGGGCCCCGACGACGTACACCACACCTACGCAGTACGCGTGGTGCTGGATGCCAATGGCAATGGTGTAGCCGACCTGGGTGAAAATTCCTGCTGGGGAAATATTGCGGTGGAAGACAAACTGCCACCGGTATTTGAGAACTGCGGCTGTACGACCGACCTGATCGAGGTTCCGGGTATTTCGGGTTCCTTCAATGACAATTTCCCGACATTTAACCGTCCCGCCGCGGGCACAACATGCGGCTTGTCGGGCACGGGCACGAACGTGTTCTACCAGACACTTCCGTTCCAGGTAACCACTGCCGGGGTGTATACTTTTACGGAGACATTCTTTACGGGTGACGGTTTCGGCGTACTGTACGCCGGTTCTTTCGACCCTAACAACCCGTGCAACAACTTCATCGTTGCCAGTGACGATGACTTTAATAACGACTTCGAGATCATAGAGAACCTTGCCGTAGGCTCGTACGTATTGGTGTACACGACCTTCGCCAACGGCGAACTGGGCGATTACGCGATCGATATTTCTCCATCCGTTTTCCTGGGCCAACCCAACCCCTGCGCCTTTACCTGCGCGGACAAGGACGGTATCCTGAGCGGTTCGATTGCAGTTCCGCTCCCGACGGTTACGGACAACTGCTCGACACCGACGGTGACCAAAAAAGACGTGTACGTGGACGGCGGCGGTTGCGACGATGCGCATATCTACCGCACCTGGACTGCCACGGATGCCTGGGGTAATTCTGCACAGTGCACACAGGACATCATCCTGTCGCCGTACGATCTGGACGACGTGAACGTCCCCGAAGACATCACGATCGAATGCGCAGGCTGCGGCGTTACCGCAGGCACCCTGCCTTGCGTGACGGGTGTTCCGACGGTGGATGGCAACGACACCGATGGTGTTTATGAAATTATCACCTACAACTCGAACTGCCAGGTTGTTTCCGAAGGCCTGTGCAACCTGGGTGCTCAATACGACGATACCCGTATCGTTGTTTGCCCGGGAACGTTCAAAATCCTGCGTCACTGGACGGTACTTGACTGGTGCACGAACACCTTCCTGGAATTCGACCAGTTGATCAAGGTAGTGGACGACCAGGGTCCTGTGATCACGACACCTGTGGATATGACGGTTTCGACGAATCCTTCGCAGTGCTGCGCTACGGTCAACCTACCGGATGTGATCGTCGAAGACGCCTGCTCCGCTACGGCGAATGTGAGTGCAATGGTAGTGGTGTACGATCAGTACCTGCCTGACCAGGTAATCGGCACCTACACGATCAACGGCAACAGCCTGTCTACCTTCCCGGGCAACAACTTCTGGGATTGCGACACCCTGGCACACTACGGCACGACTCCTTGCCTGCCGATCGGCATACACCAGGTGATGTACATGGCGGAAGACGTTTGCGGTAACACGAGTCTTGTAACCTTCAACCTGGAGGTTGTGGACCTGACCCCGCCGGTGGCAACCTGCACACAGTTCACGACCGTGGCCATTGGCGGCGACGACCCGACGGACTGCTACGAAGCCACAGGCGACTGCGAATTCGCAGGTGTAACCTGGGTTCCGGCTTCGGCCTTCGACCAGGGTTCGCACGATAACTGCAACGGCGTACTGTTCACCATCAGCCGTATGCCGGAATCCGACGGCACTTACTCGGACTGTATCGACGACCTGGCGCCGCTTTGCGACGGTTACGAATACAACGTTGCTACTACCGAAAACGACTCGATCAAATTCTACTGCTGCGAAGTAGGCACCACCCAAACGGTGGTCCTGCGGGTGTACCAACTGGACATCAACGGCAATATTTCGGTGGACTTCGACGGCGCCCCGATCTACAACGAGTGCATGATCAACGTAGAGGTTCAGGACAAGATCAAACCGACTTGCCAGGCACCTGCGAACGTAACGATCAACTGCGAAAACTTCGAACCTACTCTGTGGGCTTACGGCTATCCGGAATCGATCGACAACTGCTGCCTGGATCAAACGCCTCCAACGAGCGCGGATGCACAAGGCCAGGTTGGCATTCCTGCCGGCACAACTGCTATCCCGGGTGTTTGCGGTATGACGCAAAAAACGTACTACAACAACTTC
>JAKQJD010000617.1 GCA_029561355.1 Bacteroidota bacterium
CCGAGCAAGAGACGCGTTTTGTTTGCTAAAGCGTATTGAAGTGCGAAGTCGTCAGTGCGAAGTCCGTAGAGTAAGCCGTTTGATATTTGGAAATTCCAGAAATGAACGGTGTGCTCTACGGACTTCGCACTTCGCACTGAAGACTTCGCACTTCAGACTTTCCCCCATTCCCAAATCTCTCCGTCCTCGATATCGATCTTCGAGCATACAAACTGGAACCCCAGTTTTTTCAGCACGCTAACCGAAGCGTTTTCCTCGGCCAGCGTTTGGGCGATCACCTTTTTTACACCGGATTGTTCGAAAGCGAATCGGGTCAGTGCACCCGCTGTTTCGGTGGCCAGCCCGCGGTTCTGATAAGCGTCCGCAATTTCATATCCGATTTCCACTTCGCCATCAATGGAAGGTGCACCTTTAAATCCGCAGGTGCCGATGACGCGCACGTCCTGCTTGTGTACAATGAGGTACGTCCACCAAATACCCTCTTCGGGGCTTTCCGAAAGGTAGTCGTGCATCCAGGCAAAAACTTCGGGGAAATGATACCAGTTGTCGGCAAAATCGACGCCGCCGAGCAGCCGGGACAGCGTTGCCCAGTCGTGGCGGACGATGGCGTCGAGCATGGGTACCTGGGCTTGAACGAGAAAAAGGCGGTCTGTTTCCATGTAATCAGAAGTGAGAAATGAGATAGCGAGAAGTGAGAATTCGAGATACACCTGACCCTTCGTGGCATTCCTGCTAATAGCGCCAAAAGTAATAAGGTGTTCTCTACAAATTCTCACTTCTCACTTCTCGCGTCTCACTTCTTTACGGGCGCGTCTTTTTTAGAAAAAAAATTTGCACACTCACACAAAGTTTCGACTTTAGCGTCTGCTAAGCCATCGGCATCATAACCGGCCGGGCTGCAATCAACCAATCGCAATCCATTCTATTGTATGAACGACGCTGGCTGTGGTTTTCCGCAGCCGGCGTTTTTCTTTGTTCTTCTCTCCCTGCACGCGCTATTCGGGCGCGTTTCCGCTTTTTCTGGCTAAAAATTGGGGGTACGTGAAACCTTTGGGCAGAGGTTGAGGGTTTGGGAATGATACAAGTCATTCGTTACTCGTTATTGGTTATTGGTTATTAGGGTTTTAACCCTTGTCAGCCCGGTTAGATTGGCCAAGGGTTAAACCCTAATAACCAATAACGAATAACCAATAACCAACCACACCATGTTCCTAAAAATTTACAACCACTGGATCAACTCCTACCGGGGCATTCCGCGCACGATCTGGTTCCTGTCGATGGTAAGTCTGATCAACCGTTGTGGTTCGATGGTCATCTCCTTTATCACGTTGTACCTGACCCAGTACCTGCAATTCAGTATCAAGGAAGCGGGGTACGTCATGGTTTTTTTCGGAACGGGCGCTTTGCTGGGCGCTTACCTGGGTGGCAGGCTGACGGACAAAGTGGGCGCCAAGCCGGTCATGCTCTGGAGTCTGATCGTCAATGGGTTAATCCTTGTGGCGATGTTGCAGGTGCGGGGTTTCTGGCCGATATGCGGGGCCATTTTTCTGTTAAGCGTGTCCTCCGAAATCTTCCGGCCGGCCAACTCCGTATCCATCCGGCAAAACAGTGACCCCGAAAATCGTACCCGGGCCATATCCCTGTACCGGATGTCGGTCAACCTGGGCTGGACGGTAGCGCCCGCACTCGGCGGATTGCTGGCATCGATCGGCTGGGGTTGGTTGTTCTGGGTAGATGGCCTCACCTGTATTGCCGCCGCTCTGATGCTGCGCTGGTTGCCTGATGAAAAAGTGGCGATTGAAACGGCTACAGATGCCGAGGAACCGAAAGCGCCTGGTATTTCTCCGTTTCACGATTCCTCTTTCATGTGGTTTATTGTATTGACGGTGGTGAATGCGGTCGTTTTTATGCAAATTCTGTGGACGGTGCCGGTGTTTTTCAAAGAGTGGTTTAACTGGTCGGAGGCACAGATCGGTCTGTTTATGGCGCTCAACGGACTGGTGGTTTTCGTCGTGGAAATGCCGCTCATTTTCCGCATTGAAGGCACCAAAGCCCCTGTCATATTTATTCGATACGGCCTGGTATTGTACATGCTCGCGTATTTGTCGCTGACAGCCCCGCTGGCGGCAGTGGTGGTTGCCAGCATTTACATGGTTTTAATCTCTTTCGGTGAAATCTTCGTCATGCCTTTCAGCAGCAATTTCGTCATGAGCCGCGCTCCGGAAGGCCGGTTCGGGCAGTACATGGGCGTTTACACGATGGCGTATTCCTGCTCCAATATCCTTGCCCCCCTGCTGGGAACGCAGGTCATAGCCGCGTGGGGTTACATGACACTGTGGGTGCTGGCCACCGCACTGGCGCTGGTAGCCTGGATAGGATTCCGGCTCCTGGAGCGCCGCGGCCACTATGCTTGACGCGTGTTTGGTGTGCAGTATTTGGTGTTTGGGGCGCATTGCCTTTGGCATATTTTTGTAACAAGGCCAAGGGCAATGCGTCCCAAACACCAAACAGCATACACGAAACACCAAAACATTACCTGTGCTCGCTCCTTTTTTCCTACCTTCGCCCACCTTTTTTGACTTTGAAAAAGTTTATGAGCGAATTGTTGAAGTCTCTTAATCAAATCTTACACACTGCGAAAACATGGGTTGCCGATAAAACGGCGCCTGCCCGTGCTGCCTGGGGACGTGTTACCGCGCCCGTTGCTGCCGTTTTTGCACCCGTTACTGCGCCATGGCGGCGGCTGACAGCCCCCCTACGGCAGCGCTGGACGGCTTTCCGGCAGCGAAATCCGGTGCCCGGATTCGTGCTGGGTTGGGCTGGTTTCTTCTTTAAATGGGGCTTTTACCTGCTGCTTTTTCTGGTTTTCGGCGTATGGATCGGCTTGTTCGGCCGCCTGCCCTCGAGGGAAGAATTGAAAAGTGTGGAAACAGCCAACTCCACTGAAATTTATACCATCGACAGCGTGCTTATCGGTAAGTATTTCATCGAAAACCGGACGGCCGTTTCACTCGACAAGGTTTCTCCCTACATCATCAGCGCTCTTATCGCAACGGAAGACCGGCGTTTTCTGGAACACAGCGGCATCGACTTCATGAGCTGGTTGCGCGTACTGAAAGGAATGGCTACCGGCGGTGAAGGGATGGGCGGCGGTTCCACCCTGAGTCAGCAACTGGCCAAGAATCTGTATCCCCGCCGCAATTACCATGTGCCTGGTATCAGCCTGGTAATCAATAAAATAAAGGAAAATTTTACCTCCATCCGGCTGGAAAAGGTATACGACAAGCAGCAACTGCTCAACCTGTACCTCAATACCGTACCCTTCGGTGGCGATGCGTTCGGAATCAGCGTCGCTTCCCGGCAGTATTTTAATAAAAAACCAAAGGATCTGACCGTCGACCAGGCAGCCACGCTGGTCGGAATGCTCAAGGGTACCACGCTTTACAATCCTGTGCGCAATCCGGAAAATGCCAAAAACCGGCGCAACGTCGTATTACGGCAAATGGTAAACAACGGCGACCTCAGCCAGAAGGAATACGACGAATTGAGCAAAAAAGCGGTAGGCGCCAAACGCTACAACGTCGACAGCAATAACGACGGACTCGGTACTTATTTCCGCGAATACCTGCGCACTGCCGTGATGCCCAAACTGCTCAAAAACTTCACCAAAGAGGATGGCAGCAGTTACAACCTCTACACCGACGGACTGAAAATATACACCACGCTGCACTCCAAAATGCAGCAATACGCGGAAGAAGCGGTGCAAAAGCACATGGAGGGCCTGCAAAAACAATTTAATCAGCACTGGAAAAACTACAAAAAAGACAAACCCTGGGGTGACGACAAATGGATCGACGAGCAGGTGCGCCGTAGCGACCGCTGGGAAACCTATATGGAGAACGGCCTGAGCAAGGAAGATGCGCTGAAAGAATTTGAGAAGCCGGCGAAAATGACCATTTTCTCCTGGAAAAACGGCGGCGGCGAACAGGATACTACCATGACGCCCATCGACTCGGTGCGTTATTATTTCTGTATGCTCAACTGCGGTTTTATGGCCATGGATCACCGCAACGGCTATATCCGCGCCTGGGTCGGCGGCACCAATTTCAAACAGTTCAAATTCGACCACATCCTCAGCAAGCGCCAGGTGGGCTCTACTTTTAAACCTATCATATACGCCGCAGCCCTGCAGGACAGCATCAAACCCTGCCAGTATTTCCCCAACCAGATCAAAAAGATCATAGACTGGGAGCCTCACAACTCCGATGAACGATACGGCGGATGGTATTCCATGGCCGGCGCCCTCACCAAATCGGTGAACGTGGTAGCCGCCCAACTTATTGAAAAAGTTGGTATCCAGAAAACCATCGACCTGGCCGCCAAAATGGGCGTCACCTCTAAACTCCCGCGTGAATACGGCATCAGCCTCGGCGCCGCCGACGTGGCGCTGTACGACATGATGAAGGTATACGGCACCATTGCCAATCAGGGTAGACGCCCCGAACCGGTGGCCGTGCTGAAAGTGGTCAGCCGCAATGGCGAAGTGCTGTACGATTATAAACAGGAACTGGCCGCCAATCCGCAACTGGGCCCTTACGAACAGGCGCTTACGCCCAATCAGGCGGCTACAATGACCAAAATGCTGCAAAACGTGATCGATTACGGTACCGGTTCGCGCCTGCGCCGCGGGTTCGGGATTCAGGGCGATTTTGCCGGAAAAACAGGTACGACGCAAAATCAGTCGGACGGCTGGTTTATCTGCTTCAATCCGCAACTCGTTACCGGCTCCTGGGTAGGCGCTCCGAGCCCGGCTGTGCGTTTCCGTTCGATGGACCTTGGGCAGGGCTCCGCAATGGCGCTGCCGATCGTAGCGTGGTTCTGGCATAAAGTAGCCAACGACCGCAAACTGGGCCGCATGTTGCAGGAAAAATTCCCGACGCCGCCTTCCGAAGTACTGGGGTTGCTGGGCTGCTATCCGTGGATCGGTATCAAGCCGGACTCCTTTAATATACTCATGCAGGACTCCACTTTCCGGGATTCTGTTCAGTCTGTTTCCCGCAAATCCGGTCCCGACGCCAAAACACCCGGCGGCGAAATAGAAGCCGCCGACCCGCCCGATGACGGAAAAAACAAAGGGGAAAAGGATGTGAAAAAGAACATTTTCCAGCGCCTCTTCAATAAGAAGGAGGAAAAGGAGAAAAAAGAAGGAAATTGACGGGAGAATTCCATTTTATTGATTCATTCAAACCTTTTTTACAATGGTAGTATTGATCAACATTCTGACGGCTGTTGTACTAGTCGCTGCCGTCGTCGGCCTTATCTATCCACAGCGGGTTGTTTTCTGGAAGAAGGAAGGCGCCTCTATGCAGGATGTTTTCAGGTGGTACTTTCCTTCGTTTATACTGCTCGCTTTTGTGGCTAGTTATGTAAACAATATTTGAGCACAGGTACACACGATCACCATACACAGGACAAGGTCACATGCCACAAATAGCGGAACTCGTTCTGTTGCCACACGAACGCGACAATGATGCCGTGCAACTGCAAAAAGCGGCGCGGCAAACCGGCTTGCGCCCCGATCAGATTTCCCATATAGAAATATTAAAATCCTCCCTCGACGCACGTTCGAGGCAGGCCGTCTATCGCGTTCGGGTGGAAGTGTATGGGCAAAGTGAGATCTTTACACCGGAAGCGGCTATTCTGGACGGGTTTAAACCCGTCAGCGGCCATCAAAAAGTGATCATTGTGGGCGCAGGCCCGGCCGGTTATTTTGCCGCGCTCGAACTCATCGAAAAAGGCATTCAACCCATTGTGCTCGACCGGGGAAAAGACGCGCAGGCCCGCCGCCGCGACCTCCGGGCCATTCAGCAGTTCGGTACCGTCAATCCGCATTCCAACTATTGCTTCGGAGAGGGTGGAGCAGGCACGTATTCCGACGGGAAACTGTACACGCGCTCCGTCAAACGTGGTAACGTCTACAAATCGCTGAAACTCCTGGTCGAACACGGCTCCAAGTCCGACATCCTGACCGAAGCGCACCCGCATATCGGGTCCAATAAACTGCCCGGCGTGGTACAGAATATGCGGGCTACCATTGAAAAATACGGCGGCGCCGTGCATTTCAACCATTTTGTGACCGACCTGGTCCTGAAAAACGGTCGCCTGATCGGCGTTGTCACCGAAGACCCGGAAAAGGAAAACAGCACCCGCGAGTGGCTTGCCGACGCGGTGATTCTCGCTACCGGACACTCCGCCCGCGATATTTACAGGCTGTTGCACAAGCACGATATCCGTATCGAGGCAAAACCCTTCGCCCTGGGCGTGCGTGTGGAACACCCCCAGGAAATCATCGACGGCATCCAGTACAAACAAAACCAGCGCGACGAGCACCTGCCCGCCGCCTCCTACAGCCTGGTATGCCAGGTGGGCGGCCGCGGCGTTTTTTCATTTTGTATGTGCCCGGGCGGACTGATCGTTCCCGCAGCCACCGCTCCCGGTGAAATTGTGGTGAACGGCATGAGCATGAGCCGCCGCGATTCACCTTATGCCAATTCGGGGGTGGTCACTTCCATCGAGCCCGAAGACTTGGGGCCCTGGAACCACCATGGCGTATTTGCCGCTATGGAATTTCAAAGCGAGGTAGAACGCAGATTGTTTCAGGCCGGCGACGGCAGTCAGAAAGGTCCGGCGCTCCGGCTACCCGATTTTATTTCAGGAAAATTGTCCGCAGCACTGCCCGGCACCTCGTATATCCCGGGATTTTACCCGGCGCCGCTGTACGAATTGCTGCCAGAGTTTATTTACAAGCGTCTGCGCGACGGTCTGTCGCAGTTTGGCAAACAGATGCGCGGCTATTACTCCCAGGAAGCGACGGTAGTGGCTACGGAAAGCCGAACGAGCGCGCCGGTGCGTATCCCGCGCGATCCGCTCACACTGATGCATCCTGAAACGGAGCGTTTGTTTCCGTGCGGAGAAGGCGCCGGATATGCGGGTGGAATTATTTCTGCGGCCATGGACGGGCAGAATGTGGCGCGCGCTGTGGCGGCGGTATTGCAGGGGTAGTACCGCCTTTTCAGGCTCTTAGTGGTGGACTGAAATTGTTACTCCGATGGCGTCCAGTTCCGTCCCGCTTTTTTCTCCGACTGAATCTTTTTGTCTTTGATGCGCTGCTCTTTCGCCGCAGCCGGAACACGCAGTTTCTTGCGCTTTTTAGGCACAATTAGCGCTTTTCGGATCAATTCGAGCAATTTTTCTTCCGCTTTTTGTTTGTTGGTGAGTTGCGAGCGGTCGGTCTGGTTGGTGACGGAGAGGATACCTTCGCCAGAAATCTGATTGGCCAGTTTTTCCTGTAGCAGCATTTTTTCTTCCTCGGAGAGGGCGGCAGATTGCGCTACGTGGAACCTGGCTTCCACTTTGGTTTCCACCTTGTTCACGTTCTGCCCGCCTTTGCCTCCCGAGCGGGAGGTGCGGTATTCAAGTTCGGTTTTGAGCAGATCGGCGTCCATGATGAGGATGGTTTTTGACGTTTGGGGTAATATAAAGCGCAATAATAACTACATTATACATCCTTTAGTTCCGAAGACCCTGCGCTTTGTCAAAATCTGCTCTTTTCAGGCCCAATGAGGTTTTTCGGTTAGGCTCTGCAAATTTCCCATGCTGGTTTTCTGAAAATACCAGCGGCAGCGGAGCGCCCGGCGAAGCCACATTGGAAAGCCTGTTCCTGAATTTATCTTCCGTAAACACCAAGGGCAGCGTGTCTTCCTGAGCGCAGCGAAGGATCTGATTTTACTCCAATTGTTCGAGTAATAACAGATCCTTCGCTGCGCTCAGGAAGACACGCTGCCCTTGGTGTTTGTAAGTAGATATAGAATAAGGATTTCGA
>JAKQJD010000659.1 GCA_029561355.1 Bacteroidota bacterium
GTAGCGCAGAACGTGCAGGTCAGGCTGCAACCTACCTGCGTGCTCACGCAAACGGTGTAACGCTCGTCGTCGGGCACCGGAATAAGCACACTTTCGATGCGGTGGCCGTCGTGCGTCATCCAGCGCGTTTTGATGGTGCCGTCGTCGCTGTGCTGCGTTTTTTCTTCAAAAAGAGGATCCAGCGTAAAATGCTCCTTGAGTTTCGCGCGCAGGTCTTTGGAAAGGTTGGACATGGAATCGAAGTCCGTCACAGCTTTCGACCAGAGCCATTCATATACTTGTTTGCAGCGAAAGCGCGGCTCGCCCCAGGAGGCGAACAAGGCTTCGAGTTCGGGCAGGCTCAGGCTGCGGATATCGATTTTATTTCCGGTTTCTACTACGGCTGTATCTGTCATAAGCCGGCAAAGATACGGCAAAAAACGGGTAAAGTGGCTTGGCTTGTGCGTGGGAATTTGAATTTGGGATTGGTTGGGCTAAGCCCCTCGCAAGAATAATGGAAATATGAACGACGCAGATTTTGCGGACGACGCGGATTTTTGCGGCCTTGCGGCCAATGATTATTAACCACAGACGCACAAAGGACACCAAGGGCGATAACCCTTGGTGCCTTCGGTTAATAAAATCGCCGTTATTTAAAAAAGGTTTTTACCGCCGCGTATGAAACTCAGAAATTCACCCGGATCGAAGGTACTTTTGCGCGGATTTCGCCACAATACATTCTCTGCCCGTGTACGCATTTTTTAAACCGCTCCTGTTTCTTTTTTCTCCGGAAAAAGCCCACCGCATCACCGTTTTTCTGCTGGATACTGCGGCGGCTATTCCGCCGGTTCGCCGGCTGCTTCGCCGGCTTTTTTGTGTGGAGCGACCCGGTTTGAAAAAACACCTTATGGGCCTGGATTTTCCCAATCCGGTGGGCCTGGCGGCGGGTTTCGATAAAGACGGGAAACACATCGAAGGCCTGGCTTGTCTGGGTTTCGGATTCATTGAAGTAGGCACCGTTACGCCGGTTGCGCAGGACGGCAACCCGCAGCCGCGCCTGTTTCGACTGCCTGCCGACAGCGCCCTGATCAATCGCATGGGTTTTAACAACGAAGGCCTGGATGCGCTGGCCGGCAGACTGAAAGCCTTGCGCGAAAAGAAAGGTCCGCTCCCGGTTCTCATCGGCGGCAACATTGGTAAAAATAAAAACACGCCCAACGAGGAAGCCGAACGCGATTACCTGCGGTGCTTCGAAGTGCTGTTTCCGTGGGTCGATTATTTTGTAGTGAACGTCAGTTCGCCCAACACGCCCAACCTGCGGGCGCTACAGGAAAAGGAGCCACTGACGCGATTACTTTCTCTGTTGCAGGATAAAAACAAGGCTCAACAGGCCCCCAAACCCATCCTGCTGAAAATCGCCCCCGACCTTACCGATGAGCAACTCAACGATGTGGCAGATATCGTACGCGCTACCGGCCTGGCCGGCGTGATCGCTACCAATACGACCATTTCCAGAGCGGGATTAAAAACGTCATCCGCCGAACTCGAATCCATCGGCGCAGGCGGTTTGAGCGGCGCACCCTTGCAAGTCCGCGCTACGGAAGTCATTCGCTTGCTGCGGGAAAAACTGGGCGCCGGATTCGTCATTATTGGTGTAGGCGGTATCAACTCCGCAGTGTCGGCGGAGGAAAAATTGCAGGCAGGCGCCGACCTGGTACAGGTGTATAGCGGGCTGGTGTATGAAGGGCCGGGGCTGGTGCGGCGGATTCTGGAGGGAGTGTTGAAAGGGTTGAATCAGGATTTGAAGGATTAGAAGGATTGGATTGTTGGGATTTTTTTGAAGACGATGTTGACAGGTCTTATTCCATCAATAGCCAAAGAAAAAGGATTAGAGGGATCTACAAGTGAATCCTTCTAATCCTTTTTTAATCCTTCAAATCCTGATTCAAACCCTTCAAATCCTGATTCCAACGCCCTATATTCCGATAATCTTCCTCAAAAATCCTTCATCGATCGCCGCGCCCGCGAAATCGTCGAACGCCCGTTCCGTCACTTTAATGATGTGATCCTGAATGAACGGCGCGCCTTCGCTGGCGCCTTGCTCCGCATCCTTGATGCAGCATTCCCACTCCAGCACGGCCCAGCCTTTGTAGTCGTATTGAGCCAGTTTGGAGAAGATGGAAGCGAAATCCACCTGTCCGTCGCCGAGCGAGCGGAAGCGGCCGGGGCGGTCGATCCAGCTCTGGTAGCCGCCGTATACGCCGCTTTTGCCGGTTGGGTTGAATTCTGCGTCTTTTACGTGGAACATCTTGATGCGTTCGTGGTAAAAGTCGATGTATTGCAGGTAATCGAGTTGTTGCAGCACGAAGTGCGAAGGATCGTACAGGATATTGCAGCGGGCGTGGTTGCCGGTGGCTTCCAGAAAACGCTCGAACGTAACGCCGTCGTGCAGGTCTTCTCCCGGGTGAATTTCATAACAAAGGTCGACACCCGCTTCGTCGAACGCGTTGAGGATCGGCAGCCAACGGTCGGCCAGTTCGCGAAAACCCATTTCTACCAGTCCTGCAGGGCGTTGCGGCCACGGATACACCGTATGCCACAGTAAGGCGCCGGAGAACGTTGCGTGTGCGTCGAGGCCCAGGTTGCGACTGGCTTTGGCGGCATGTTTCAGGGTTTCAATAGCCCAGGCGGTACGGGCTTTGGGGTTGCCGCGCAGGTGTTCGGGCGCAAAGCCGTCGAACATGAGGTCGTAGGCCGGGTGTACCGCTACCAGTTGGCCTTGCAGGTGGGTAGAAAGTTCAGTGATCTGCACGCCGCAGGCTTCCACGCGGCCCTTGAGGTCGTCGCAGTAGTCTTTGCTTTCTGCGGCTTTTTCCAGGTCGATCAGGCGACTGTCCCAGGTAGGGATTTGCACGCCGACGTAGCCCAGAGAAGCGGCCCATTTGCAGATACTTTCGAGGGAATTGAAGGGAGCCTGGTCGCCCATGAATTGTGCCAGGAAAATAGCGGGGCCTTTGATTGTTTGCATGACAGTTGAGTATAGTGCGAAGTCTAGAGTGCGAAGTGCGAAGTCGGAGTTTGCGGCTGCAATTTACACCGGCGGTGTTTTCAGGAGAAAAAGGGTGGATTTTTTTTTCGTATTTCCTGTTATTTTTTGAAAATTACGACCATGATGGAATGGATACTGGTATTCGTCTTCGTAATCGGCTACGCAGCCATTACCCTCGAGCATTCAATTAAAATAGATAAAGCGGCATCTGCCCTGCTCACCGGCGTGTTGTGCTGGGTGGTGTACGTGCTGGCTACGGCTGATAAAACGCTCGTAGCGACCCAACTGGACGAACACATGGCGGGCATTTCCCAGATCGTCTTTTTCCTGCTGGGCGCCATGGTGATCGTGGAATTGATCGACGCGCACGACGGTTTCGACATCGTCACGGAGCGTATTCGCACCACGAAAAAAAGAAGCCTGCTGTGGATTTTGATGCCCATCACTTTTTTCCTGTCGGCCGTACTCGACAACCTGACGACCACCATTGTTATGGTAAGTTTGTTGCGAAAAATCATCGCCGATCGGGACGACCGCATGTTGTTTGCCGGCATGGTCATTATCGCTGCCAATGCCGGTGGGGCCTGGTCGCCGATGGGTGACGTGACCACGACCATGCTCTGGACGGGCGGGCAAATTTCGGCATTGAACATTATAAAGATGCTGTTTTTGCCCAGCGTAGTGTGTTTAATGCTGCCAGCATTGGTTATGCACATGCGTTTGAAAGGGAATGTGGAAACCCCCGTTGCGGAACCCGAAGCCAATAAAATTCCTTCTACACCTACCGAGCGGAAATGGGTGTTCTTTACAGGTCTTGCCGTGTTGCTGTTCGTTCCCGTTTTTAAAACAGTTACACACCTGCCGCCTTTCATGGGCGTTTTACTGGGCCTGGGTGTGATGTGGGTTGTTACGGAACTGATCCACGGTGAAAAGGATCAGGCTGACAGAAGCCCGCTTTCCGTAGTGCACGCGTTGAGAAAGGTTGATACGCCGAGTATTCTTTTTTTTCTGGGCATTCTGGTAGCCATATCAGCACTCGAAAGCGCGCACCTGCTTGTGGAACTGGCCGGCTGGCTGGACCGCACGGTAGGCAATATCACTGCCATCGGCATTTCCATCGGTTTTCTTTCGGCTGTGGTAGACAATGTGCCGTTGGTAGCCGCCGCGCAAGGCATGTACACCCTGGACCAATACCCGCACGATCACTTTTTCTGGGAATTCCTTGCGTATTGTGCCGGGACGGGTGGAAGTGCCCTCATTATCGGCTCCGCAGCGGGCGTGGCGGCTATGGGCATGGAAAATATTTCGTTTTTCTGGTACTTGAAACGTATTACGCCGCTGGCGGTGCTCGGGTATCTGGGCGGGGCAGCGGTGTATGTGGCTATGCAGGCTTTGTAAGTGCGAAGCCGGCAGTGCGAAGTGCGAAGTGGGCTGCATTGTAGTGCGAAGTCGGCAGGGCAAAGTGGGCTCCAAGTGGTGGCATGGGAATTCAAACGAGGTGGTATTTTTTTTGTCGTACGACAAAAAAATACCACCTCGTTTGAATTCCCATGCCACCACTAAGCAAGGCGCCCGAAGTCTTCAGCAGCGGGCCACTTTCTTTTTATAGCCGATCTTACCTTTTTCTTCCGCATTTTGAATGTATTTCGCTGCCAGCGGCACCTGACAGGCCGTGTCGCCGACATTGACGTGCACCTCACCGACTTTTTCGGCCGTTTCAATGGCGTAATCATGCAGCGGCGCTACGGAAATGCCGCAGGCCATCACAAAGCCGTTCATAGTGTACCGAACCCGGTTGAGTGCCTGCGGAAGCGTGGCAGCCACGCGATCCAGCAACTTTTTTAAATATTCCAGGTCGAGTTGATTGTCGGGCCGGATGAGGCACAGGTTGCTCAGCGTCGCCCAGCCGCTGGAGGCCACACTTTCGCGGTCCGAATCGATCCATTCCAGGGCCAGTTCCCAGCCGTGGGGGCTTTCCGCCGCTATCCAGGCTACCGTGTATTCGCTGATCATGTACCAGGGTGCATTTTCAGCCCAGCGCTGCAGGTCGGACTTCGAAATTTTCTTTTCATCGGCAATGAGGCCGGCCAGGTACATGGCGTCGGAATTGCCGGTTTCGTACAGCGACAGCGAGAGGTCGTGGTTTTTTTTGATGTGTTTCACGAGCGTTTTCATGTCGCCGACCTTCACGCCGAAAAAGGGTTCGCGGGCGCCGTGGCGGGCCCAGGTTTTTTTGGTTTGTTCGCTGCCCATTAGTTGAAGTTCGTGGAGGATTTCTTCAGCAGTCATGGTGGAAAATGTTGAGAGGTTGAAGGTTGAGTTGTTGAGGGCTCAGGCGGCGGGGCGTTTTTTGCGTTCGACATTGCCGACGCCCATTGCTTTGGCAGCAGCGGCTACCGTTGTGCCTTGTACCAGGATAGAAACGACGACAATAATAAAGGCAATATTTAAAATTTTCATGGCGCCGGGCACTTTATCGACCACCGGAATGAGGGCAAAAACGATGGGCGTAGCACCCCGTAAACCCACCCAGGCAAAAAACGACTGCGTGCGCCACGACAGGTTTTTAAAAAATGCCAGCGACGCAAAAACACCCGCCGGCCGCGCTACAAAAATCAGCAGGAATGCCATCAACAAGCCTTCCCACATGACTTCCGGCAGGCTGTAAATTTTGACCTGCAAACCAAGAATCAAAAACAACGCCGTTTCCATAAGCCATGACAGGCTTTCGAAAAAATGAACGTTGATATCGCGTTGTACCCAGGGCGAATTGCCCAGGATAATACCCGCTACGTACACGGCCAAAAAAGCGCTGCCGTGCAGCAGGTGATTGACCGAATACAAAATGACCACCCAGGAAAGTAATACGATGGGAAACTGGCCGCGTTTGAGCGGAATGCGCCGCACGAGTACAAGGATAAATTTACCTGCCAGCGTACCAGTGCCCAGACCCACCAACATCGACCAGATAAAATCGCCCGCCAGAAAAAGAGCGCTGGTTTCGGTCGAATCGTGTACCATCAATGCGCTCAGGGTAAGCGTCAGGAAAAAGGCCATCGGGTCGTTGGCGCCCGATTCCAGTTCGAGGATTTCCCGAACGCCTTTGTTGAGTTTTAGTTTGCTGTTCTCCAGAATAGAAAACACGGCCGCCGCATCCGTACCCGACACAACAGCGCCCAATAGCAAAGATTGTAGCCAAGGCCACCCAAGCAGAAAGTGCGCGAGTGCGCCAATGGCGATCATGGTGAGCAGCACCCCCAGCGTAGCCAGTGAAATACCCCGCCATAGAATGGGTTTGAACGCTGTCCAGTTGGATTCGAAACCGCCGGTAAAAATGATCACGCACAGCGCCAGTTCGCTGATATGCAGCGTCAGAGAGGGATTGTTATAGTAAAAATCGTACATGCCGCCATTACCGAACGAGAGGCCGATCGCCAGCGTCGCGAGCAAGGTCGGCGCACCGAGTCGGGCCGCAAAACGGCTGGCAATGAGGTTGAGGATGATGAGGGCAGCGCCCAGTAAAAGAATCGTTGGGTAAGTCAGATGCATGCAAGTGAACGGGTAAATGATTGATTATGGGAGGATATGAGGATGAGAGTATTCGAGGATGTGAGCGTGGCCACTCAAATCCTCAAATACTCGTATCCTCAAAATTATCAAATTCTCGTACTATAACCCTATTATTCCGGCAAGGTTGACATTCTTCACCCGAATACATGCCTACAATCATCTTCGGCCGGGAGCGATGCCCATCGTTTACCCCGGATTTCTATCAGCATGTGATAAATGAAGGGCTACTGCCCATTTTAAGAAGTTACTGGGAAAAAACAGCCGGAGGGGAGGCTTTTCAGTCAGGCGGTATAAACGGGCCTGCAAAACTTCTTACTTTCGCTGCCGGGCCGTCGCATCAATCCGATGGCAGGTTTTGATATGCCGCAGTGGTTCGCATTTTTAATGGTTTTTATTGGAGGAGGGCTGGGAAGCATATCCCGCTACGGCCTGGCACTCCTGATCTGGCCGATCCAGGGGAAGTTCCCGTGGGCTACTTTTGCCGCCAATGCTTTGGCCTGCGTATTGCTGGGCTACTGGATGGGTTTGCACACTGGCGGCAGTCTCAATGAACAGCGCAGGCTCCTGCTGACTACCGGCTTTTGTGGCGGATTCAGCACTTTTTCCACGTTTACGGCAGAAAGTTTCCGGCTCTGGCAGGACGGACGGCAAACGGAGGCATTTATGTACGTGGCCGGCAGTTTGACCGTCTGCATGGTTTGCCTGTTTTTGGGATTGAAAATGGCCACTCTAAACCCATAAACCCATAAACTTCTCAACCCATAAACTTATAAACCCCTCAACCCCTCAACCCTCAACTTCTCAACCACTCAACTCCCCTCAACCACTCAACCCACTATGTCCTCCAATATCATCCGGCCCCATGCCGAAACAGCCTACGCGCACGAACTGGCCGCCCTCGCTGCCATAGACGACCGGCACAAACCGGCCAACTGGCTATTGTCGCCCTGGGCAGTCGTTACGTATCTGCTGGGCGGAAAAGCGGGCGATGTGGAAATTGAACCGAAATATTACGGCAAACGCCGCATCATAGAAATCGCCGTGGCTACCCTCGCTACCGACCGCGCTCTGCTGCTGCTGGGGGTGCCCGGTACGGCTAAAACCTGGGTAAGCGAGCACCTGTCCGCGGCTATCAGTGGCGACAGCACCCTGCTGGTGCAAGGCACGGCGGGTACTTCGGAAGAAACCCTGCGGTACGGCTGGAATTATGCCCGGCTGTTGTCAGAAGGGCCTACGGAAAAAGCGCTGGTCGCCAGTCCGGTGCTCACCGCCATGCAGCACGGGAAAATTGCCCGTGTAGAGGAACTGACGCGCATTCCCGCCGACGTGCAGGACGCGCTGATCACACTTTTATCGGAAAAAACCCTGCCCATTCCCGAACTCGGCTCGGAAGTGCAGGCAATTCAGGGATTCAATGTGATCGCTACGGCCAACGACCGCGACAAAGGCATCAACGAACTGTCATCCGCTTTGCGGCGGCGTTTCAACACAGTGGTGTTGCCCTTGCCGTCTTCCCTGGAGGAGGAAGTCACCATCGTGCAAAATCGGCTCAATGCCCTGGGCAAGACACTCGAATTGCCGCCCAATGCCGCCCCGATTCTGGAAATTCAGCGGCTGGTGACCATTTTCAGGGAATTGCGGAACGGAAAAACGGAAGACGGGCGCGACAAACTAAAAAGCCCGAGCGCTACGCTCAGCACCGCCGAAGCCATATCGGTGATACACCAGGGGCAGGCACTATCGGTTCATTTCGGAGATGGCGACCTGCGTGCACACGACCTGGCAGCGGGCCTTGCGGGCGCTATCATCAAAGACCCCACCAGCGACGGCCTCATCTGGCAGGAATACCTGGAAACGGTGGTAAAAAGAAGGGAAGGCTGGCAGGATTTGTACCGGGCCTGCAAGGAGCTCTAGCAGTGCGAAGTCGTCAGTGCGAAGTGCGAAGTCTGAAAACAGTGCGAAGTCGTCAGTCCGAAGTGCGAAGTCAAGAACAACGTGAGTGGCTTAAGACTTCGCACTTCGCACTGACGACTTCGGACTATTTTACTTCCGCCAGATCTCTAAATACTTCTGAATGGCTTCGCGGTGATCGCGGTACACCTTTGCGCCCCGGGTAGCGGTTACGATACTGCAAGGCACATCCTTGGCTACTTCTCGCTGGGAAAGTCCGCGGTCGAGTGCGTCGAAAATCCGCCAGCGTTCGAGCATCATAGCGCGTTCGTTTTCGGTGAAGGTCAGTTCCAGCAGGTCGTTGAATTCGGCTTCCGTTCGGGCTGATTGAAACAATTGGTAAAGCATGGTCAAGGCTATTCGGTCAATGATCGGGTTGCCATAGTTCGGAAGGCTTTCCGGGATTTTTTTGAGGATTTTAGGATCTGAGTATTTTAGGATACGAGTATTTGAGGGCAATGACTCATTTTCCTCAAATACTCATATCCTAAAATACTCAAACACTTATTCCTCAAACACCACGCTGTATTCCTTGGCCAGGTATTCTTTCACCCAGGTAGTGGTAACCGATTTGGGGCGTTCGAGCGGCAGCCCGAGTACGCGGCTCCAGCATTGAGCGGCCAGTACGCCGAGTGCGCGGCTCACGCCGAAGAGCACGGTGTAAAAATTGTATTCTTTCAATCCGTAGTGGATAAGTACGGCGCCGGAGTGTGCATCTACGTTGGGCCAGGGGTTTTTCACTTTGCCCAGGCTGGTAAGAATAGGCGGCACCACGTCGAATATTTTCCAGACCACTTTTACGAGGTCGCTGTCGGGTACATTGTCTTCGCAGAACTGGCGTTGCGCCATGAAGCGCGGATCGGGTTTGCGCAATACGGCGTGGCCGTAGCCCGGAATCACGCGGCCGCTGGCCAGGGTGCTTTTCACGTATTCGGATATTTGTTCGCGGGAAGGTTTGGACGTACCAAGCGTATCGACCATTTTTTGTACCCAGCGGATTACCTCCTGGTTGGCGAGGCCGTGTAAGGGGCCGGCTAGTGCATTCAGCGCGGCACTGAAAGCCAGGTACGGGTCGCTGAGCGTCGAGCCCACCAAATGGGTGGTGTGCGCGGAAGCGTTGCCGCCTTCGTGGTCGGCATGAATGGTGAGGAAGAGGCGCATGTATTCGCTGAAACCTTCGTCCTTGAACCCGAGCATATGGGTGAAGTTGCCACCCCAGTCGAGCGAAATATCCGGCAGCACCTGATCGCCATGGTGGTATACCCGGCGGAAGATGTAGGCCGCTACACGCGGCAGGCGCGCGATGAGGTTCATCGTATCTTCGTAAGTAGCGTCCCAGTATTCGGATTTGTTCATGCCCGAAATATACCGCTGTGCAAAAACGCTGGTGCTTTGCATAGCCAGTACACCCACGGAAAGTTGGGTCATGGGATGCGTTTCAACAGGCAGTGCGTCGATGGCGCGGAATACGTGTTCGGGGATGTTGGCACGTCGTACCCAGGCTTCGGTGAGCCATTTCACCTGTTCTTTGGTGGGGATTTCGCCTACCAGCATGAGCCAGAAAAGTCCTTCGGGCAGCGGCTCTTTTCCGCCGGGAGCGGTAGGGAGTTTTTTGCGAAGTTCGGGGATGGAGTAGCCTCTGAAACGGATACCTTCCTCCGCATCGAGCAGAGAGGGTTCCCAGATCATGCTGGTGATATCGCGCATGCCGCCATAAGCCTGTTCGATACTTACCTCATCCAGTTTTTTGTCACCGTGTTCTTTAAGTAGTTCTTTGACCTCTTTGGCGAGTGCCTGTGCTTTGTTGTAAAATTCTTGTTTGAGTAAGTCCATATAGCGGTTGCGGCAAATTTGGTTAGCGTTCGGCGGCCTCAGGCCCGTAAAAAAACGCCTTTTTCAGCGCCGGATGATTAACAGGCATAAAGGTATGATTTTTCAATATCCGTACTAAAAAAGCCGAAGTTTGTCGCAAAACAATATCAAAAAAGATTGGTTGCGGCATAGGGTAAAATAAAAAGCGCATTCGGAGCAGATGGTCATCTCCGAATGCGCGACGATTTGGTGTCAGACCAAATGCCTATAAAATCCAACGTGTATTAACTAATTAATAATATTCAGTGTTTGTTCTTCGAATTTATCCCCCTATAAATCTTGCGGATTAAAAATGAAGACGCAAAGATGGGACGATATTTCGAATACACCCTTCTCATTTGTTAATTTTTCGATCGGCAACCGTTAACTGTTGCCGGATGCGGCTTAGAGACTGCGGGGCGATGCCCAGGTAGTTCGCCACGTGCCGCAGCGAAACCCGGGGTAAAATATGGGGGTGCCGCTGAATGAATTTTTGGTACCGTGTGGTGGCATTGTCCTCCAGCATTTCGAATAATTCCAGTGTCCGGTTGTACAATATTTTTTGAATCAGGTTGCTGACCAGGGTCGTCCATGCGGGTAATTCGATTCCGATCCATTTCATGTCTTCCCGTTCCCAAATCAATATTTTCACAGGTGTAATGGCTTCAAAGTTGCGCAGGGACGGCATGCGGTTGCGGTAACTTTCGATATCAATAATGAAATCACCTTCGGCTGCAAAACCCAGCGTTCGCTCTTCGCCGTGCTCATTGATGTTAAAAATACGCACCACACCCTCCAGAATGTACCCGGCACGATGCGATACCTGACCGGCTGATAAAAAGGTGCTTCCCTGGAGGAATCGTTCTACCCTTGTCCGGGACATTACAAGATCGATTTCATGCTGGGGTCTGCTTTTAAATTGCTCAATAGAAGCGGGAAATTTATCCATCCGTATTAAAATCAATCATAATGAATTTTCCTGTTTATCCTAAATATCAGACTAGTGTAAACTACTGTCAAGAGAAGGAGTATTGTTACCTTTCGCGCCAAACAAAACAATACCCGCCATGTTTACGAGAGTACTCGCCTTTCTAGTTTTTTTCCCTTTCCTGTCAAATTGTCAAACCTCCTCGCCGTCCAACATTCAGATTATCCCGCAACCGCAAAGCATCAAAACCCAAACGGGAAGTTTTAACCTGAGTGCCGACACCCGGGTGTATTATCCCGACGGTCAGGCCGACTGGCAAACGGCAGCCCAGTACTGGCTGGCACTGGTGCAATCCGGAACCGGCTTTAATTTGGTCACGCAAGGTATCAAAGAAAAATTCACGAAACCCCGAACCAATTCTATTTATCTGCTGCCTGATGAAACCGTAACTTCTGCCGAAGGATACGTGCTCGACGTAAAACCTGCCGCCGTGCTCATACGCGCCCGTACAGCCGCAGGCGCTTTTTATGCGATCCAGACGCTGCGGCAATTGTTCCCCCCGGAAATCAATGCAAAGCCACTGCCTGCCAAAACTAAATCCAAAGGCGGCGCCGTACGCCCGGAGAATTTTAAATGGTCGGCACCCGGATGCCTGATCACTGATGCGCCGCGTTTTCAATACCGTGGCCTGCACCTCGACGTGAGCAGGCACTTTTTCCCGGTAGAATTTGTCAAGCGCTACATCGACCTGCTGGCTATCCACAAACTTAATACTTTTCACTGGCACCTCACGGACGACCAGGGATGGCGGATTGAAATCAAAAAATACCCGAAACTGCAAACTATTGCATCCTGCCGAAAGGAAACGCTGGAAGGCCATTACACCGACCGGCCTGTTAAATACGACGGCAAAAAATACTGCGGTTACTACACACAGGAAGAAGTGAAAGACGTGGTTGAGTATGCCCGCAAACAATTCGTCACTATCATTCCGGAAATTGAAATGCCGGGCCATGCCCTTGCCGCGCTGTCGGCCTACCCCGAACTCGGCTGCGGAAAAGGACCCTACGAAGCGGCCACGAAATGGGGCGTATTCGAGGACGTATTTTGCCCGACAGAGCAGACGTTCCAGTTTATAGACGACGTGCTGGCGGAAGTTTGCGCCCTGTTCCCTGCGCCGTACGTGCACATTGGCGGCGACGAGTGCCCGAAAACAACCTGGCAGAAGTCGGAATTTTGCCAGCAACTCATGAAAAAAGAAGGCCTGAAGGATGAACACGAACTACAGAGCTACTTCATACGCCGGGCGGAAGCCATGCTCGCCAAACGTGGCAAAAAACTGATCGGCTGGGACGAAATCCTCGAAGGCGGCCTCGCACCCAGCGCTACCGTCATGAGCTGGCGCGGCGTGGAAGGTGGCATCGCTGCGGCCAAAGCCGGCCACGACGCTATCATGACGCCTTCCACACACCTCTATCTGGATTATTATCAGGGCGACCCTACGACCGAACCCGTGGCGATCGGCGGCTACCTGCCCCTTGAAACTGTGTACAGTTACGAACCGGTACCCGACGAATTTACGGCCGAGGAAGCCAAACATATTCTGGGGACCCAGGCCAACCTGTGGACGGAATACATCCACGACGGCGCCAGGGTAGAGTACATGGTGTATCCCCGCGCCTGCGCCCTGGCCGAAATTGCCTGGAGTGCCAAAGAGAAAAAAAACTGGAAGGATTTCTCCAAGCGCATCAAAAGCCATTTTGCGCGGCTGGATGCCCTGGGCGTCAATTATGCCAAAACGTTTTACGACGTGAACGTGTCCGTTTCAAAAGGGAAAATAACGCTCACAACCCTCGATGCCGGTTCGCAAATCCGTTATACTACCAATGGAAAAGACCCGTCGCCGAAAGCGAAAATGTATTCGGCGCCCCTGAGCATGATGGAAAGCGAAACTTTGAAAGCCGCACTTTTCCAGGGCGACAAACAACTGGGGAATGTGCGTGAAGTGAAATACGAGGTAAACAAAGCCACCGGCAAGTCGTATAAAATGACCAAAACACCCGACAAATACACCGGTGGCGATGCCAATGGGCTCACGAACGGTATTTCAGGTACGATGAAAACCTGGAACCAGTGGGTCGGGCTGGTCAATACGGATATCGATCCGGTGATCGATTTCGGTACGGCTACCGAATTTAAACGCGTCACGACACACTACCTCTACAACAACGGGTCGCGGATTTATCCGCCGCGCGCCATCGAAGTATTCGGATCGATGGACGGAAAAAACTTTACCTCTATCGGCAAACAAACCATCGATACGACCACAAAAATGGACGGCTTCGCTATTGAAACGGTAAAATTTGAAACGAAAAAGGCAAAATACCGCTACCTGAAACTGGTAGCCACCGCCTTCGGCGTTATACCGGAAGGCGCGCCGGGAGCAGGCAACGGATCCTGGCTGTTCCTGGACGAAATCGGAGTGGAATAGTGAGTTGTCAATAGTGAGTTGTGAGTGGCTAAACGTACTCACAACTCACTATTGACAACTCACGATTCACAATCAGGCTTGTACGAAGGATTTGTTCGGCTTCGCCTCACGTGGGCATGATGGGGACGCGGATTGTGCGGATCGTGCAGATTTAAACGGATTTTTAGTGGCCTGACGGCCACTTCTTGTTGATTATCTACGGATTAAACCGCCTTCGGCGGGTGGATTTACGAGGCATCGGGTGAAGAATGATAATCATTGGTTGTAAACTTCTTCTTCTTACATATATAATTTTCGATTTGATCTACGCCCGCCGAAGGCGGATAATCTGTAGGAAATCAAAAAAAGTGGCCGTCAGGCCACTGAAAATCCGTTTAAATCCGCACGATCCGCACAATCCGCGTCCCCATCCTACTACGTGAGGCGTAGCCGAACCAATCCTTCGTACACTCCTAATTCACAACTCACGATTCACAACTCACAACTGGGACAGCGCATCCACCATCGACTTCAGCGCGATGAAGATCGGTTCGCGGCCTTCTTTGGTAACCAGCGATTCCGGATCGTCCTCGTCTTCCAGCACGGCTTCTTCGGCAAAGGCAATCAGGTCTTCCTGGTCGCTGTTTTCAAAAAACGGGTCGAGCCGGTCGCGGAATTTTTTGCCGGTGGAGAGTTCCAGCATTTCGTAGTTTTTCTCTTCGGCTTCTCCGATCTGGTCTTCCGAAACAGCCTCCAACGGACCGTTGACCTTCACCATAGACTTCCAGGCGATGAGCGCGAGGTATTGCAGGTAGCCTTTTTCGTCTTCACCGAGCAGGTCGAAATGTTCGCTGAACAGCCAGGCAAACAGCACCGGTTGCGCTTCTGCGAAAGACTCCATTTGTTCTTCATATTGTTCGTCGGAGAACGCTTCCAGTTCTTCGATGACGGCATCTATGATATCTTCTGAAACAAATTCCATATTCAAGTAGTTGATAATCAGGTTAAAGTAAAATCAGGGCCGGCAAACTTACTATTTTTGAACGTCGTTGACAAAAATTAAAGCGCCCGGTACCAATGCTTCCACGATCTTTGTCTTTCTTTTTATCCCGCCGGTTTTAAAATAGTCCTTGTCCATAAGAAACGCGCCTCAACCAAAGTGGTTCGTTTTTTGTCTTATACATTGCAAACAAATTAACACCTGCGCGATATGCCTCTTCTCCGTGCCGCTCTGATCGATATGTACAATGGTGAATCCAACCGTGGAATTCCCATGCTGAACAAGATTTTGCACCATTATGCCCGCGAGATCGAGTACGATCATTTCGACGTGCGCGCCAAAACGGAAATCCCCGATCTTTCCTATGACATCTACATTTTTTCAGGTGGTCCCGGCGACCCGCTGGAAAGCGGCGGCGCCTGGCAGGAACCTTTCTACAACCTGATCGGGCAGCTGTGGGATTACAACAAGCAAACGGAAGAGCCGGAAGCAAAAAAGTATTGCTTTTTTATCTGCCACTCTTTTCAAATGGCCTGCCATTATTTCGGACTCGGAAAAGTGACCCAACGCTACAAAATGTCTTTCGGCACCTATCCCGTGCATAAAACGCATACTGGCAAGGAAGAACCTTTGTTTGAGGGCCTGTCCGATCCGTTCTATATTGCTGATTTCCGTCGCTATCAGGTGGTGGAGCCCGATAAGGAACGCAAAAAAGAAATGGGCGCCACGATTCTGTGTCTGGAAAAACTCCGCCCGCACGTGCACTACGAACGCGCTATTATGGCCATGCGCTTCAGCCCTGAAATGATCGGCACGCAGTTTCACCCCGAGGCCGATCCGGAAGGCCTGCTCACCCATTTTATGGATCCCACGCGCCGGCAATCTATCGTGGAAGAACACGGAGAAGCGCGGTATTTCCGCATGATCCGCGACTTGTCGAATCCGCAAAAAATACAACGTACGTTCGATACGCTGATTCCGGGATTTCTGGATCACGCGATCGGACAACTGACGATGGCTGTTGTTTAGTTATTAGTTATCGGTTATTAGTTATCAGGGTGGTAGGGGGCCATCTGCACATTTGCATGGCTGCTCGTTAGGGTGGCCATGCAAATGTGCAGATGGTCCCCTACCACCCTGATAACTAATAACCGATAACTAATAACTTATTTAAAGTCCAGTATATTCAAATGCACGGGGCAAAACTCCGCGTCGTGCGGGTCATTCGAGGCGATAATGACCAGGCGGTCGGCCGCAAATTCCGCGATCAGATTTTTATACCATTGCACGCCCTGCACGTCGAGGTTGGTGGCAGGCTCATCGAGCAGGAGAATAGGTGTGTCGCAGCAGATAGCGAGCGCCAGTTTTACCCGTTGCTTCATACCGGAAGAAAAAAAACGAATTTCCTTGGCGCGGGCGCGGGGCAGGGAGAGTAACTCGTACAAGCGTACGGGTGTGATGCCAGGCAGCATGGGTTTCAGGCGGGCATGAAATTTCAGCGCCTCTTCCAGCGTAAATTCCTCGATCAGTTCGATATACGGAGCGGCATAACTCACCGAGTGATACACATCGTCGGGCTCCAGCGTTTTGCCGTTTTTTTCAAACAGGATACGGCCTTTGGACGGCGAGAGGTGGCCGGAAAGAACCTTGAGCAAGGTGGATTTACCCGAACCGTTGGGGCCGAGCACGGCATAACGTCCGGGGCTGTCGAAGGTATATTCCAGTCCGCGAAAGATCCAGTCGAGGCGGTAGCGTTTGCCCGCATTTTGCAGCCGAACGATCATCCTTCCTGGTGTGTATCTCCGGGTTTGGAAGCACCGCTGGTAGTGCGAAAGCCTTTCATGAGGCCCCGTTTGGCATCGCGTACGAAACTGGTAATTTGTGTGCGGTAAGCAGACTCAGGCAGCTCCTTTTCAATGGTAGTCAGCGCTTTGCGCACACTCAGGCCCCGCACGAACAGGATGCGGTAGATGTCCTCGATGTGGTGCATGTCCTCCTTGCTGAATCCCCTGCGGCGCAGTCCTGTGGAGTTGATGCCCACATAGGAAAGCGGCTCCCTGGCGGCCGTAACGAAAGGCGGGACATCCTTGCGTACAAGCGATCCGCCGCCGATCATGGCCTGCTCGCCGATGCGCACAAACTGGTGCACAGCCACGAGGCCGCCCAGTGTGGCATTGCGGCCGATATCGATGTGGCCGGCGAGGGTCACGTTGTTGGCGAGGATGCAGCGTTCTGCAATGATGCAGTCGTGGGCCACGTGTACGTAGGCCATCAGCAGGCAGTTGTCGCCGATGTAGGTAGTATTCGCCGCGCTGGTGCCCCGGTTGAGCGTGCAGCACTCGCGGACTGTGACATTGTTGCCGAGTACAAGGGTTGTTGGTTCCCCTTTGTATTTAAGGTCCTGGGGCACGGCGCTGATGACCGCGCCGGGGAAAATGCGGCATCCTTCACCGATACGCGCGCCGTTCAGGATGTTCACGTTGGAGCCGATCCAGCAATTATCGCCGATCACGACATCCTCTTCAATGACCGTAAACGGCCCGATCGTGACGTTTTTACCAATTTTTGCGTTGGGGTGTATCACCCGCAAGCTGTCAGTGTAACTCATGCAACAGAATGGTTGTAAGGCCTGCCCGGCATGACCGTGCAAGTGGTTTTGCTTTGATTCGATTTCATCCTTCCGTGCCGCTTTGTTTTGCTCTCCGGACGATCTGAGCAGTGAGTTCACCTTCGCTGACAATCTTGTTGCCTACATAAGCGGTACCCTGCATATGCACAATGCCTCTGCGGATGGGTTCGATTAATTCCATTTTCAGGATTAAAGTATCGCCAGGTACAACCTTGGCTTTAAATTTCGTATTGTCGATTTTAAGGAAATAGGTATCCCAATTCCCTTTGTCCGGAACGTTGTGCAGCGCCAGAATGCCGCCCGTTTGGGCCATGGCTTCTACCTGCAGCACACCCGGGAATACCGGATTGTCGGGAAAATGCCCCTGAAAACACGGTTCATTCATGGTGATGTTCTTCACGCCTACCACGTGCTGTTCACTGATCTCGATGATTTTGTCGACCATCAGAAAAGGCAGTCGGTGCGGCAACAGGCCCATCACGCCGTTCACGTCGTAAATGGGTTCTTTTTCCGGATCGTATTTCGGAATGCCCAGCAGGCGGCGTTTTTCCGTGTGGTTTTTCTTCAGGATCTTGGCAAATTCGACGTTGGCAGTATGGCCGGGTTTGGTAGCAACGATTTTGCCGAGAATAGGTTTACCAATCAGAGCCAGGTCGCCGATAACGTCGAGCAGTTTGTGCCGCGCCGGTTCGTTCTGAAAATGCAGTTTCACGGTATTCAGCACACCTTCCGCATCCACCTTGATGCTGGCTTTACCCATTTTTTTGGCCAGTGCATCGAGTTCTTCCTGTTCCATGCGGCGGTCGGCAATTACGATGGCATTATCCATATCGCCGCCTTTGATCAGGCCGATTTCCAGCAGTTTTTCCAGTTCGTGCACGAATACGAAGGTGCGGCAGGGCGCAATTTCATCTACGTAATTGTCCATGCCGTGCAGCGAGGCGAATTGTTGCCCAAGCACCTTGGAATTGAAATCGATCATGACAGTGGCCTGAAACTCATCGGCGGGCAGTGCCAGCAATTCCGTTCCGGTTACTTCGTCCTTATAGGAAATAGGTTCCGTCACGATGAAATAATCGCGATCGATTTCCAGGTCTTTCCGGCCTGCTTCCTGTAGCGCTTTTACAAAAGGCATCGAAGTGCCGTCCATGATCGGCATTTCCGGGCCGTCGAGTTCCATCAGGACGTTATCGATATGCAGCCCGGTGAGCGCCGACAACACGTGTTCGACGGTAGACACCTGCGCTTCGCCACTTTTGAGGGTAGTTCCGCGGTTGGTGGAAATAACCAGTTTCACGTCTGCCGGAATCACGGGTTGTTCCGGTAAATCGATCCGCTGGAAACGAAAACCGTGATTGGCGTCTGCCGGTTTGAAAGTGAGCGTTACCGCTTTGCCCGTATGTAATCCGACGCCCTGAACGGAAACCGGATGCTGAATGGTAGATTGTTTCATAAAACCTGAAAAGATTCGAGGGGCAAAAGTACGACGCATCCGCCGAAATGACAGGATTTATCCATTTTCATTGTCAGCACCCGATCCGGAGTATGGCACGCGGGTCACGATCGAGCGCCCCAGGGTCAGTTCATCCGCATACTCCAGGTCACCGCCGAAGGACACGCCACGCGCAATTGTGCTGCAACGGACGCCCATAGGCTGGAGTTTTTTAGACAAATAATAAATCGTGGTTTCCCCTTCGATGGTAGGGCTGATGGCCATGATTACTTCACGAACTTCACCTTTCTGGAGGCGTTGTATCAGGGTTTCAATGTTCAGATCGCCCGGTCCCACGCCCTCGATAGGAGAAATAATTCCGCCCAGCACATGGTATAATCCGCGGTATTGGTTCGTATCTTCGATGGCCATGAGGTCGCGCACATTCTCTACAACGCACACGAGGCTGTGATCGCGGCGGCGGTCGCTGCACACCTGGCAGGTATCGGTATCAGAAAGATTATGACAAATCTGGCAACTGCGAATACCTTCGCGCATGGCCGTCAGTGCTGCGGTGAACTGTTCTGTGGCTGCCTTGTCCTGTTTCAGAAGGTGCAACACCAGACGCAGGGCCGTTTTGCGGCCGATACCGGGCAATGATGCGAAGGCATCGACCGATTTTTCAATGAGTTTGGAAGTGAAAACCATAGTGAGGAGTCAACGTGAGGGGCAGAGAGTTGAGTATTTGAGGATGCGAGTATTCGAGGATTTGAGATTGGAAAAACGCGGGTATACTTCGTTCGGTAAATTCCCGATCAAATCCTCACATCCGCATCAAACTTCACGCGCCTGCTTCAATTTTTGCACAAAAATAAGAAAATGTATTCAGGAATGAAAGGATTTGTTTGGTATGAAAAGGTGTTGAAAATCAATTGTTTATGCACAAAATAAACCGCTGATTTTGTTTGGTTACCTGTTATTGTTTCTAGCTGTATTGCCTGGTCTGCTGATCAGTTATGCTGTCTTTCGCGCCGATAAGTACGAGCGCGAAGGAACCCTGAATCTGTTGATCTGTTTCGGGCTGGGCGTTGCCGCTACCATCCCCGCTATCGCATTCGAAAAATGGGCATGTCCCGACCCCATTCCCGAAAGATGGGGACTCTGGAAAACTATCTGGATCGCTTACGGCGCAGTAGCCTTCAACGAAGAATTTTTTAAAATGCTTGCCTTGCTCCTGGGCGCTTTCGTCTGGCGTTTTTTCAACGAACCCATGGACGGTATCGTATATGCAGTGTTAGTAGCCATGGGTTTCGCCACAGCGGAAAACATTCTGTACATCCATCGTTTCGGCGCCGAACCACTGCTGCTCCGCACCTTCACCGCCGTACCTGCACACCTGGTTTTTGGGATCGTGACCGGCTACTATACCGGCCTTGCAAAATTCAACCGGGACAAGAGAACGAATTTGCTGGCATTTGGTTTTACGCTGGCCGTTATTATTCACGGCACATATGATTTGCTGATCCTTCAAAAATCGTCGGACTGGCTGGTCGTGCTGGGTTCGGTCGCTTTGTACCTTTGTCTTTTTTACTGTATCGAACTGGTAAAAGTGCACCAGGAAAATTCACCGTTCAGAAACAAGTAGGTTGAACAGGATTTGCCGGATTTAAAAGATTTACCAGGATTCTCACTTCGCGCTAAATCCTGGTAAATCCTTTTAAATCCCGCAAATCCTGTTCAAATACCACATATCCAGTATGCAAATTGAAATTTTCGGCATCCGCCACCACGGCCCCGGTTCGGCACGCAGCCTCGTGCAGGGCCTGGCGCATTTCGCGCCGGACGTGGTGTTGATCGAGGGTCCGCCCGATGCCGGGAATCTGATTTCATGGGTGGCCGATGTACGGCTGAAGCCGCCGGTAGCCATGCTGGTGTACAATCCAAAAAATCTTTCACAGGCCTCGTTTTTTCCGTTCGCCGAATTTTCGCCCGAGTGGCAGGCTATGAAATACGGGTTGGCTCAAAACATTCCGCTGCGCTTCATGGATTTGCCGATGGGCATTTCCTTTATCCTGAAAGAACAACAGGCCACGGAACTGTTTGCCACCGCCGAAACGGCTACGCAACGCAAGGAAGATGATCCATTCCGCCGGATGGCCGCGCTCGCCGGCTATACCGACCCCGAACGCTGGTGGGATGCACTGGTAGAACGCCGCGCGCCCGATCATCCTGCCGATCCCGGCCCGTCCATTTTTCCTTTGCTCGTACACCTGATGCGTACCCTGCGCGACGACAAAGCCCATAGTGAAACGCCCGAAACCCTGCTGCGCGAGGCATACATGCGGCAAACGATCCGGCAGGCACAAAAAGATGGTTTTCAACGCATTGCAGTGGTGTGCGGCGCCTGGCACAGCCCCGCGCTGGCCGATACCGACCGCATAAAAGCAAGCGCCGACGCGGCCCTGCTGAAGGGCCTGAAAAAAGTAAAAACCGAATGCACCTGGATACCCTGGTCGTTCGACCGCCTGGCTGCGCAAAGCGGTTACAGCGCCGGTATCGTGGCGCCGGGCTGGTACCGCATTCTATGGGAACACGACGTCAAGCATTCGCCCGCAGCCATCTGGCTGGCCCGTGCGGCGGAGTTGCTCCGGCAACACGACCTGCCGGTATCGTCGGCGCACGTGATGGAAGCCGCGCGGCTGGCTGAAACGCTGGCCGTATTGCGGCAAACGGCGCTGCCCGGGCTCGACGAATTGCGCGAGGCAGCCGTGACCGTGCTCTGCGAAGGCAGTGAAAAAATGCTCGACCTGATCGACAAACAACTGGTCGTCGGCGACCAGCTCGGCGCCGTACCGGATGCCATGGCCATTACCCCGCTGAAGGCAGATTTCGACCAGCAGGTGCGCAGTTGCAGGCTGGAAAAAAGCACACACGAAAAAGCGCTGGAACTCGATCTGCGTGAAGCGGCACACCTGCGCAAAAGCCACTTTCTGCACCGGCTGTTGCTGCTGGAGCTTCCCTGGGGCAAAACAATTTCCAGCGGCGACGGCAAACACGGCCGATTCCACGAAAACTGGGAGTTGAAATGGCTGCCCGACTTCGAAATTCGGCTTATCGAAGCCGGCGTTTGGGGTAGCACCGTCGAAGAAGCGGCCATCCACCGCGCCCGGCGGAAAGTGCGGCAGTCGGAAAATCTTTCCGAACTCGTCGCTTTGCTCGATGCCGCCCTGAAAGCCGACCTGCCGGCCATTGTGCCCGATCTGCTGCAAAAACTCCGCAACCTCAGCGCTTTGTCGCGCGATGTGCTGCTGCTTGCCGATACCCTGCTGCCCCTGGCCGAAGTACTGCGCTACGGCAATGCCCGCCAGATCAATACGGACAGTATCAGTCAATTGCTGCAACAACTGGCGCCCCGCGTTTGCCTGCAACTGCCCGCTGCCTGCATCGGCGTGCATGAAGATGTGGCGATCGATATCCTGAAAAAGATGATGGCCGTCAATCGGGCGTTCGGTATTTTACAAGTGGCTGATTATGAATCGCTTTGGCTGCAATCGCTCCGGCAGATATACGGCTCGGAGGCCTCGGCGCCCCTGATTTCCGGGGTTGCCTGCCGGCTGTTGTTCGATAAAAAGGACCTGGCCGCAACAGATACCGGCGATGCCATGCGGTATCATCTGGCGCCCGCACAACCCACTGCGGAAGCGGCCCAGTGGCTCGACGGATTTTTACACGGCAGCGGACTTTTACTGCTGCATTATCCCGATCTTTGGGACATTCTGAACGACTGGGTCGGGCAATTGAACGATGATTTTTTTCGGGAAATCCTGCCGGTGCTCCGGCGTACGTTTAGCCGTTTTACCGAACCCGAACGGGGGAAAATGCTGGAGTTGTCCAAAAACCGCCGCGGCGTTTCCACTGTTCCGGCAGATACCACCACATCGTGGGACAGCGAACGAACGGTAGGACTGGAAGCGCTGCTGGATTTGATTTTTAAGTAAATTGTTGAGATGTTGAGATTGTGGAGGGGTTTGTGAGGTTGATATTAGGCCGCCCTATAGAGAGAAATTGATTTTATTGAAAACAAAAACCGGATTTTACACAATTTTCCCTGTGTTCAAGGCAAAAGCCAAGAGCAGCGTGTCCTCCTGAGCGCAGCGAAGGATCTGTTATTGTCTGGAATCCATGGTAATGTTAGTTCCTTCGCTGCACTCAGGATGACACGCTGCTCTTGGCTTTTGCTCGTGAAAATTGGCGAGAATGGATATAAAATGAAGACCTTTCTCCTGGCAAAACCAATTTATTTTACTGTATCAACCCCTCAACCCCTCAACCCCTCAACATTCTCAACAACACCCAACCACCATGCTACTCAAAACCCGCGGCATCGTTATCCGTACCGTGAAATATGGTGAAACCAGTGTGATCACCGATATTTTTACGGAGGAAAAAGGCCTGCACAGTTTTATCGCAGGGAGCGTGCGCGCAGCCAAGGCGCGAATGCCCTACAACCTGTTTCAGCCTATGACGGTGGTGGAACTGGTGGCCTATTTCCGCGACGAGCCCAACGCCCTGAACCGGCTCAAGGAAGTGCGCGCTTCGGAAGTGTGGAGCAAAATTCCGTTCGACATCCGCCGCGGCGCGGTAGCGCTTTTTATGGCCGAAGTGTGCAAAAAATGTATCCAGGAAGGCTCAGACGACCGCGATCTGATGCATTTTATACTCGAAAACCTGCGCTGGCTCGATACCACGCCGCATCCGATTGCTAACCTGCACCTGCATTTTTTATTGCAACTCACGGGCTTTCTCGGGTTTCAGCCGGAAGGAGATGCCGACGATGATACCCCCGTTTTTTTCGACCTGAAAGAAGGTGTGTTTTCCAGGCAGGAGCCCTTGCACGGCGATTCCCTGCGTGCCGAACAATCGGCCCAGATGCTGGCGCTGCTTCAAGTGCCGCTGGAACGGTGCCACGAAGTAAAAATGACGCGCGCCGACCGAAAAATAGTGTTGCAGAAACTGCTACAGTTCTATCAGGTGCACGTGCCGGGATTTCAGGGAATCAATACGCCAGATATTCTGGACATGATAATGGGATGATGGGGACGGATTTTGCGGATTAATATTGATTTTGACTGTGATTTTAATGATTAATATGATGGCCATGATTATGTGAGACGCTAATCATGGCCATCATATTAATCATTAAAATCATAGTCAAAAATCATAGTCAGACAAGTGGCTGTCAGGCCACTCAAAATCAATACTAATCCGCGAAATCTGCGGCTCTATCCCAAATCCCCCTTCACTAAAGGCGTCTCCGACGCAAACCGGCAAAAATCCTCCGCCAGCAGCAGCGTTTTTCCTTTGTAATAGCGGTTGGAGTACAACAGCCGTTGCATAGCCGGCTCGATAGCGGGGTCTTTCAAGATAAAAGTCATCAAAGTCCGTAGCACCTTGAAATAACGCGCCAGGTCGTTTTGCTGCGGAATGTCGCGCGAGCCGAATTTGGTGAGCGTCGTTTGAAACACCGGGAAGTCGTACGGCGCATAACTCTCCGGATAACGGAAAGCCAGGTACAGTGCAATCATTTGAAAATCACCATGGTAGTGGTTGTTTTCAACAGACGTGATGTTGGCCCTTTTATAGTCGTGCAGCAACGTGTCGCAGCCGAACAGGAACCTGCTGATACGTCCGTCCACTTCTTTCGTTTCATTGAACAGGTCGTTGAACATTAGCCGCACCGTCATCGGATCGAATTTCCAGAATTCGGACATCATACGCTTGGGATACCAGTTGGCTGTTTGCCAGAGCCGCCGCGTTTCGGAATTTTGAAAACAGCGATCGAACATCTCCACCGGATCGGCGGCTTCCGCGTCCCAGTTGGTCTGAAAATGCTGCACGGATTCCCATTTGTGCGCAAAAGGGTGTGTTTTTAATGATAATAACCAGTTTTTATACCCATTGACGGAAGACTGGATTTTTGCAAGGAGCATGTGTGTTTTGTTTGTCGGGAGGGTGTTTGGGGGTTTATGGGTTTTAGGTTTATGGGTTTATAGGTTTATGAGTTTATATTTAGCCGCTCGATAAATAAGCTGATTTTAATTCACCGAGCGGCTAAATATAAACCCATAAACTCATAAACCCATAAACCCGTACCCCCCCCAAACACCTTCCCGGATTTATATCCCCACAGCAGCGGCAGTTTTCCGCAGCCTGGGATGCATGACTGCGAACCACAGCGGCGGCAGCAGGGCAATTATAATACTGGTCGGATAACCGAACGGCAATTGCGGACTTTCGTTCATATGCCTCAGAATCTGGTATTTGCGCGTGGCTTTAAAATGGTGGTCGCTGTGCCGAGTCAGTTCGTACAAAAAAATGCGGCCCAGTTCGTGGTTGCTGTTCCAGGAATGTTCGGGGCGCACAGGTTCGGGTCTGCCCGATTCCAGCAAACGGCGGCGCAGGCCGTAATGTTCCACGTAGTTGATGGTTTCCAGCAGCAGAATTCCGATCGTTGCGATGGCCACGGCAGCCAGCAGTCCGGTAGTTCCGAAAAACCAGGCGATGGCGCCCAGCCACAAAACCTGGAACAAAGTGAACCGGATCATTTCGTTGTGCCACGACCAGAAGGGTTTGCCTTCTTTCGTCAGCCGTTCCCGTTCCAGCGTCCAGGCGCTTCGCCAACTTCCCCACACCGACCGGAGCCAAAATATATAAACGACTTGTCCGAACTGCGCCGAAGCGGAATCCTTGTCGGTGGCTACGTTTTTGTGGTGCCCGCGGTTGTGTTCAATAAAAAAATGCTGGTATAAAGTCGGCAGCAGCAGGAGTTTCGACAAAAACTGCTCCGAACGCCGGCTGCGGTGACCGAGTTCGTGCGCCACATTGATGCCGTTGGCGCCGAGGATGATGCCCGTACCGAGCGTGAGACCCATTATTTCAGGAATGGTAAGGGCAGAATTTGAAATAACTTTCAAATACCAGAAAACAAGTCCGAACACCATGGGGATGTTGAGGTACAGCAGCCAGTCGAAAAAACCAATGCCTGTGCGAACAGATTCCTGCTCGGGCGTCACGTTTTCCGTGGATTCGGGCGTGAA
>JAKQJD010000001.1 GCA_029561355.1 Bacteroidota bacterium
GCGGTGCCATTCGGACGGGAAATAACGCAGGGCATTCTGCACGGCCAGCACTTTTTCCGTTTCGGATAAAACGCCTTCGATGACGCGGCGCGGAGCATGGCTCACGGTGGGGTCGAGCGGTCGGGGCGCCGGCAGGGTAGCGGGAATGCCGGTGCGGATGTGGTGTTGAAAATTGGTGAGGGAAGGCATATCTTTACCTGGGTTCGGTCTGATTGAAAGTGGCACAAAAGTACCGTACTTGCCTGCAATTCAGAAATCGTATAAACCATGAAAAAACATTACGAGTCTAGTTAAGTCTGTATGAACTTATGAAAGTAAAAATAGATCAGGATAGTGTTTGCCTAAGGTATGGGGCCATACCAATCTATTCTCCGCCCGATTTGAAGATTGGTATCTCACGAGAGACAAGAAATAAGAAAATATTTCCTGTGAACGGCTTGAGGCATCCACCTGAAGCGGATACAACAGGTTGGTTTATATGGGCGGGTGAGGAATATTCTGATGATGCCGATTTTTTTGTTCCTCTGCATGTAGAGCACCTCATAGACTGGCGTCCGGAAATATTAAAATACTTGGCATTACCCCCCGGCTACAGGTTTTTACTTGGAGAGCATGGGTATGAAGACGTGTGGTTTGACGAAAATTTGCTGAACGTATAAACCTCCGCGATATCTTTTTCGCAATTACTTTGTTTGGTCACTTTGAATGCATCGCACTCGCCATCAATTCAAAAACACCATGACTTCCCCTTTTCTTACCGCCGAATGGCGCCGCCTCGTGATGATCAATTACGCCATCGATCCGGAGCGCCTGAAGCCTTTTCTTCCTGCACATACCGAACTCGATATCTGGAACGGCACCTGTTATGTGAGCCTCGTAGGTTTCCGGTTCCTGAATACCCGCCTGAGGTCCATGCGGATGCCCTGCCATGAAAATTTCACGGAAATCAACCTGCGTTTTTACGTGCGCCGCAACGATCCGCAACTGGGCTGGAAACGCGGTGTAGTCTTCATCAACGAACTGGTACCCCTGCCCGCCATCGCCTGGGTAGCCAATACGGTGTACCGCGAGCATTACAAGGTGCGCTCCATGCGCCACCAGTGGACGGACGGGCGGGATGGAAAACAAACCGAATATGGCTGGAAGGAAAACGGCCGCTGGCATTC
>JAKQJD010000033.1 GCA_029561355.1 Bacteroidota bacterium
TTCACGAACTTCGTCGTCCACACAGCGCCGCCCTGCTGGAAATGCAGGAAGTAAACGCCGGCAGGCAGGTTGTTCATGGAAATCTGCAGGCTCAGGTCAGGATGTTCGAACGATTCCAGGCGCTGACCGGTGGTACCCATCAGAACGATGCGGTCGAAAGACTGCGTGGAGTTCACGTTGAGCATATCCACTACCGGATTGGGCGACAAGCGCACAAATTCGCTGAAATCCGCTTCATGCGTGCGGTTCAGGGTGCTGATGTCGGCATTGTAGCGCGGCAGGATCTGGTAACCGGCATCGAAGGGCGAAGAAGAATCGAACTGGCCGCCGATACCCGTCAGGTTGAAAGGCTGGGCAGGAACAGGCGCATTATACGTTTCCACGTCGCGGTCGATACGAATCTGAATGGTATCATTCGGATGGTCGTCGGAAACAGCGCGCACGTTAAAGCCGCTGGTACCTACGCCGGTAGTCCATTCCGCTGCATCAACGAAATGCAGGTTGTTGATTTTGATCAGTTTGGATTCCGTTGCTTCGCTCGGTTTGGTCACGACCGTCGGCGCAAGCAGGGCATTACCCGAAGAAACCTTGGTAATGAAATCAGGTACAATTTCGGTCTGGCCGCTGAATTGTCCGATCACGCCGCGTACTTTCACCTGGTCGCCTTCCTGTACGGTGTAACCGAAGTTGCCATTCAGGCTGGAAACGGCGATCCCGTTACCGCTCGCGTCGATAATAGTAAACAGCAGTGCGGAGACGCTGTTGTTGATCGGCCGGAGATTCACGCCGTACACGATACCTTCCAGTTCGGCGCCCACGCCCAGCGAGTCGGCTGCGCCGGTGCCGGTTTCATTGGTCACCTGTGCAATGGTATACACCGGGTAGCAGCGCAGATCGATGTGCACGGTAGCGGTGTCGCAAATGGAAGCGTCGCACACGATATAAGAAAGTTCATCTTCTCCGCAATTGTTGGCGGGCGACACGTAATGAATGGTAAAGTCATTATTCACCGTAGCCGTGCCCTGCGTGGGCTGGTTCAGGATCGTAAGCGACGCTACCTGATTGAGCGTAAAGTCGTTGGACAGTACGTTGAAATCGGCCGGAACGCCTGCGGTAACCACCACATTGTCATCGGCTGCAACGAGCGGGCTGCCGCTGCCGCAATCGGACGGTGCTCCCGGGTTGGCCAGAACGGTGATACCGCCGAGCACAATACTGGTTGTGGTAGTGGCTGCCTGCCAGGCGCCGCCCACGCTGTTGTCCGTATTCGGATCGCAGAGAACGAGGGAGGGGCCAAAGCCATTGGCGTCCGTCGGCCATGGATCGGCAGGTTTGTAATCTACATAATCCTGCACATTACCCTGGGCATCGCGCAGTTCAATATCTTCACCGGTATTGGTGAGCGCGCTGTTAGCGCCCATAGCCAGCGGCTGGAACCCGAAATGCGCTTCGAAGAAAGGCGCATTCTGTGCAATGACGAGGTATCCACCCGGTCCGATGAAGGTGCCCTCGGCAAAAGTAAAGTTGAAGCCCTGGGTGAAATTCCAACCGGAAAGATTCACCGGCGTGCCGGAATTATTAAAGACTTCTACGTACTCCAGGCTGTCGACACCGGAAGGCGGAGGGTTATACATTATCTCGGTGATAACAATTTGTGCACGCAGCGACATCAGGGTGAGGAAGAAGGCTGCAAGCGATAGCGTTGTTTTTTTCATGTGCATCTTATTTGTTTGTGGGAATGAGATTGCTGCAAAAGTAGGGAAAAGATACAAAGCCGCCAGCATTCGCCGAATCAGATGAAGTTACCCGATTACGGGGATGAATGTTAACAAATGTTTGCATGAGGTCAAATGAAACGAAATATAATTCCAATATTCCGGGCAATAATTTACATTTAAAAAATTATGTGTTGAATAGTCCCGTCTAAAATCGACCAAACTTAATGGGTAATTAACAATGGTCGCGTATTTTCGCACCGAAGTTTCTACTATTTCACTTAAATCCGTTTGTTTGTATGAACCATTCTACTTTCAAAAAATGGACGCTGTTGACACTGGCGTTCATACTTTGCGGCATTTCTGTCTTTGCACAAGTGACCACTTCTTCCATTTACGGACTCGTGTCCGATAAAAACAAAGAAGGGCTCATCGGTGCAACGATCGTAGCCACCCACATTCCATCCGGCACCCGGTACGGTTCGGCTACCAATGCACAGGGACGTTACACGCTTCCGGCTGTTCGTGTAGGCGGTCCTTTTTCTATTACTGTATCGTATACCGGTTTTGAGCCACAAACCCTTGAAAACGTTTATACCAGCCTGGGTAGCGGTACCAACGCCGATTTCTCACTCCAGGAATCGGGTATGCTGCTGACCGAAGCAACTGTTGTCGGCACCCGCGGTGACGTGTTCAGTAAAGACCGCACCGGCGCTGCCACGTCTTTCAACTCGCAGACCATCGCTTCACTGCCGACCATCGGCCGTACCGTCAACGACATTACCAAGTACAACGCCTACAGCAACGGCCGCTCTTTCGCAGGCCAGGACAGTCGTTTTAACAACTTCACAGTCGACGGTTCCGTATTTAACAACGGTTTCGGACTGGGCTCTTCGGCACAGGCCGGCGGCCGTACGGGTACCACGGCTATTTCGCTCGACGCACTGGAAGAAATCCAGTTGAACATCGCTCCGTTCGACGTACGCCAGTCCGGTTTTGCCGGCGCAGGTATCAACGCCGTTACACGTTCCGGTACCAATGAGTTTTCCGGCGCCGCTTACACCCTGATACGCAACAGCGACCTCGTGGGTAAAAAAGCCGACGGCCGCGACCTCTCGAAGGTGAACATCGACGAAAAAACCTATGGCATCCGCCTCGGTGGTCCGATCATCAAGGACAAACTGTTCTTCTTCGTCAATGGCGAACACTTTGCCAGCAGCACTCCCGCCCTTAGCTGGGTTGCCAACCGCGGCGAAACCAGCGGTAGCGTATCCCGCGTACTGGCTTCCGACCTGGAAGACCTGAAGTCGTTTATGCAAACGAACTTCAAGCGCGACCTGGGTGCTATCGACAATTTCAACAACGACGTAAAAAGTACGAAAGGCCTGATCCGCCTCGACTACAACATCAACGAACGCAACAAAGCATCGCTGCGCTACTCGCACCACAACTCGAAATCCGACCAGATCATCAGCAACAGTAACAGTAGTAATACGGCCGGTAACGGTAACCGTACCAACCTGGCTGACGCTCTTTCGCCGGAAAACACCGGTTACATCATCGAGGACAATACCCGCTCGCTGGCATTCGAATTGAACTCCACCCTGAGTTCCAGATTTGCCAATACTTTCATTGCTACCTACAACAAGCAACTGGAAGACCGCCAGTACAAGGCCGACCTGTTCCCGACGATCGATATCCTGAAAGACGGTAAAACGTATACTTCTATCGGTTTCGACCCGTTCACGCCGAGCAACCAGTTGAATTACAGTACGTTCAATGTAACGAACAACTTCAACGTCTACCTCGACAAGCACACCCTGACCGTAGGCGCTGCTTATGAATTCTTCAAATCGAACAACGTGTTCTTCCCTTCTTCCCAGGGTGTTTACGTGTACAACTCCATCGAAGACTTCAAAACGGCTGCCCTGCAATTCCTGAACGACCCGAACAACCCGGTTTCGCCTGTAACTGCCGTTCGTTACAACCTGCGTTACTCCCTGCTGCCGGGCGGTATCGATCCGCTGCAAGTGCTGCGCTCTTCTACGTACAGCCTCTACCTGCAAGACCAGTTCCAGGTTACGAAAGGCCTGCAAATCACGGCAGGTGTCCGCGGCGACATCTTCCAATACGACAACTCTACCGCGAAAGACTTCTACAACCCGGTTGTAGCGAGCATGACGTTTAAAGACGAAAACGGCCAGGACCTGGCGATCAATACCAGCGTTTTCCCGAAACCACGCCTGCTTATTTCCCCGCGCCTCGGCTTCAACTGGGACGTGAACGGCGATAAAAGCCTCCAGGTACGCGGCGGTACGGGTCTGTTCGTTTCCCGTATTCCGCAGGTACTCGTATCCAACCAGTTGGGCAACAACGGTGTAAACACCGCACTCGTAACTGCCAACAACACGACGGCTTACCCGTTCACCACCGACCCGAGCATTTTCAAGCCTGAAAACACGGACATCAACAACCTGCCTCCGTACGTTATCAATGCTTCTACCGAAGACCTGAAATACCCGGTGCTGTGGAAAAATGACCTGGCAATCGACCAGCGTATCGGCTGGGGCGTTGTGGCTACCGTTGAAGCCATCTTCAACCGCAACGTACAAGGTCTGCGCTACATCGATGCCAACCTGAACGCCCCCGACCGTGTATTCAACGGCGTAGACAACCGCGACCGTTTCCCGGCTTCGGGTGTAACGAGCTCCGGCAGCGGTTCAGCGAACACTGTAAACGTAGCCCGTTTTATCAACCCGCGCGTTTCGAATGCTTTCGTACTGACCAATACCGACAAAGGCTACTCCTACTCGTTCACTGCGAAACTGGAAAAACGCCCGACAAACGGCTTCGGCGGTATGCTGGCATACACATACGGTATCGCATACGACCTGCAGGCAGTAGGCAGCACGGTTCAGGCAAACATCCCGTCCATCTACGGCCAGAACTACCTGACTTCCCAACTGTCTGACAACGACCTGCGTCACCGCTTCGTCGGCTACCTGAACTACCGCATCAACTACGGTGGCAAAATGGGCGGCGCTTCGGAAATCACCCTCGGTTGTGTTTCCAACAGCGGTTTCGGTCTCTCTTACACATATGGTAACGACCAGAACGGCGACGGCCAGACGAACGACCTGCTGTTCATCCCGAACAGTGGCTCCGACCTGAACTTTGCCGCTATTTCCGGTGCTACACCATTCACACCCGACCAGCAAAAAGCAGCATTCGATGCTTACATCAGCAACAACGACTACCTGAACAGCCGCCGCGGCCAGTACGTGGAGCGCAATGCTATCAAAGTTCCATGGCTGACCCGTTTCGATCTGACGTTTATGCAGGAATTCTATGTTAAAATCGGCAAAAACGAGAAAAAGAACAGACTGCAACTCCGCGTGGACATACTCAACTTCTCCAACCTGCTGAACAACAAATGGGGCGTTGCTTCACAAAGTACTTCGGTAACGCCGCTTACGGTTGCCAGCATCGGCGCCGACGGTGTTCCGGTGTACCGCATGGGCACACAATCCGTCAACGGTCAGACCGTGTTGCTGCAGGATGCTTTCACGAAGAGTATCAACATCGACAACGTATGGCAGGCGCAAGTGGGCGTACGCTATATCTTTAACTAATTGTTGATGAAGTTGATAAAGGTTGATGAGGTTGATATTCAGCCGCTCGGGTAAGGAGAGATTGTTTCTTATTCGGGGTCAGGATTCACACCTTTATTGAGCATAAAAGGGCTGTCTTTCGGGTGAACCGGGAGGCAGCCTTTTTTTGTTGCTCCGCAACGGTTGATGAGGGTTGATGAGGGTTGATAAGGGTTGATGAGGTTGATAAGGTTGATGAGGTTGATAAGGTTGATGAGGTTGATATTCAGCCGCTCGGTAGGGGTGAATTGATTTTATTGAAATCAAAAAACCGGATTTTACACAATCCCTCCTTTGTTTATCAGTAAAAGCCAGGAGCAGCGTGTCCTCCTGAGCGCAGCGAGGGATCTAACATTGTTCTGGATTCCAGGTAGTAATAGATCTAATTCGCCGTGAATAATAACCGATGCCGGGCTTGTCATCCTTTCGGGACCTGTCCACTCTACGACGCGTTTTTGCCCATTTTTTCCTCGTAAAGTGGAGAGGTCTCGAAAGGATGACAAGCCCGGCATCAGTTATTATTCATAATGCGAATCATGGGTTTAAAAGACTGCGAAGCAGTCAAAACTATGTGCTCTGCTTGCCGAGTGCGACATTTTTGACCACATAGGCACATAGATCACATAGTGTAGCGCGATCCAGGTCTATGTGTCCTATGTGCCTATGTGGTCAAAAAATAATACTATGAGTCTTTTGCCCGCTTAGACACATAGATCACATAGTGTAGCGCGATCCAGGTCTATGTGTCCTATGTGCCTATGTGGTCAAAAAATAATACTATGAGTCTTTTGCCCGCTTAGACACATAGTTTTGACTGCTTCGCAGTCTTTTGAACCCAGATTCGCATTATTAGCGAAAAATCCGGCATGACTCCTGCTTTTGCCCTGACAAATCCTCGCCCCCCCCGTTCACAAAACATTTAATTCCCCGCTCCGAACCTTTCCTCCCTGCTTTTGGTTTACCTTTGCACGAGTTCATTGATTCTTGTTCAACTATTGTAAAGGCCTGTTGCAAAACACGCCAAACAACCGATGAAGCCAAAAGTGATGACCATTCATCGTTCATCACTCATCATTCATCATTCAACTTGGGGCTGCCTGGTATTGACGGGAAAGTGTAGTCGCTTCGTTAGCATGCCGGAGCATAGTCGGTTACTCCGTAATAAACAACGACTAAACAATAGTTGGCAACACTCAGTATGCCATGGCTGCCTAGTTCTAGGAACTAGAAAGCTTTTGCGTCGCGTGAGCGGCTCGCCAAGCGACCCGCTCTTTGCCTTGATGTCTGCTACATAGGCCGTCACGCATCAAAAAAAAGCAGAATTGCCCGAAGGGATGTCTCGACCGGAGGGTGAAACACAGAGGATAAGGTGCGGATGTGTCCGTTTTTGAACCAACCCGCACTCGAAAAATCAATCAGAAACTAAGCATGTAGAAGGCGCTGTGGCGCTTTGTCCGGACGCGGGTTCGACTCCCGCCAGCTCCACAATCCGTTATTTTGGGTTAGTTTAGAATGGTTTCATTTCGCTGATTATCAATTGATTAAGGAAAAGTGAAATCCTAAACTAACCCAAATAACACCAACCGGAAGTAAAATAATCTACACCACTTTTTGCACCACCATAAATTTAGGTTACTTTTGTAGTGACGATAACAGAACACTACACTGCAAAAAAGTAACCGATGCGCAAACCTCATTTCGCGCCCAAACCCGACCCCCGGTTTCCTCACTTCCAAATCTATCTTCAGTTCACGTACTCGAAAGGAAATTTCCTCCGATACTATACAGGCGTGACCGTACCCAAAGAATTTTGGGACAAAGAAAAGGGCCGTGCCAAACAGGACCGGAAGTTTCCCGGCTTTGCCGAAATCAATGCCCACCTGAAACGGATTGAAACGGAAGCCGAACAAATAGCGCTTCGCAGTCAGTACAATAAATCCGATCTCACCAACGAAGTTTTCAAAAAGGAACTGGACACGTTTTTAGGCAAACGCGAAGTCACCGACGACCGTGTGACCTTTTTCCGCTACTTCCAAAAGTTCATCGAAGAGCGGGCCGGAAATCCGAACTACTCGAAAGGCAGTATAAAGGTGTACGTGTCCACCTACAACCACCTGAAAAAGTATGCCGACGAAGTGTTGCGGCGCGAACCTTCCTTTGCCGACTTCAACCACGAATTTTTTAGCGCCTTTTCCAACTACCTGTTCGGAAAGGATTACGGCAACAACTACGTTCATAAATTAACGTCTACCCTCAAAACGCTGCTGAAAGAAGCGGACCGCCGCGAAGTATCGCCGGAACTTAAAGTGAAAGACGGTTGGATGGTTGCCACACGCGAAGAGCCGCCCGCAATCTACCTGACAGAAGACGACCTAACCCGCCTGTACGATCTCGACCTTTCCGAAAATGCGCGGTTGTGCCGCGTTCGCGACCTCTTCCTGATCGGCTGTTACACCGGGTTGAGGTTTAGCGATTTTACAGAATTGACGCCTGGCAACTTCAAAAAATCCGACGGCGGAAAATCATACATTGAAATGTTCACCCGGAAAACGCGGGTAAAGGTTTCCATACCTGTAAAGTCCGAATTGCTGGCAATCCTGAACAAATACGACTTCCAGCCGCCAAAGGCAATTTCCAACCAGAATTTCAACGACTACCTGAAAGAAGTCGGCAAGTTGGCCGGGCTGGAAGAGCCTACCATGTTGACGCGTATCCGCAACGGCAAAAGGATTGACCAAACCTTTCCAAAATACGAACTAATGACCACGCACACGGCGCGAAGATCATTTGCGACAAACGCCTACAAAGCTAAGGTTCCCGTCAAATATATAATGTCTGTGACCGGCCACACCACCGAAAGAGAGTTTTACAAATACGTTCGTATCCGGCCCGATGAACACGCGCTACTCGTTTCTGACAACCCATTTTTCAACTAACTAAACCCTATAAAAAATGATTATCACAGAAAAAAAATACGAAGAAGCGGACTATAAAGAATTGGTACGGGAGCTGTTAGTAGCGCCTGATCTGGATGCGGAATTCCAGTTTCGTCACTTCAAATCAGTTCTCAATTCAAACCGGCGCTTTTTCCTGTTGCTGTTTAAGGCGCTCGATGAGATAAAAAGCAGGGCAATACTATTCGATGACGAAACGCTCCATAATGCTATAAATCGTTTGGAAGGAAAACTATATGAATACACGAACGTAATTCCGGCAAAGATTCCCGAATCAATTCTAAGCGACAGGCTACTAATTGATCAATACCTGGCAGATCAACCCCGGATTCATTTTCAGAAAGAAGATTGGCAGCAGTTCCAATATTATGTCAAAGATAAACTTAATACCATTCCGCAAAAACAACGCCTCCCTTTTTTGGAATGGTGTTTGAAAATGATGCAAATGAATGCCGAACGGCATAAAAAAAGGTGTACGAACCCAACAAATTGTGGAATAGATCAGGGCTATGATTTAAGGATTCAATTCATTGAAACAATGATTGAAGAAATCACGCCCATACAAGCGGAAACAATACCCATCGGTCCGGCGATACAATCAGTACTACAAGATTCGGGGTTGAGGTTATCCTCTCGAAAAGGGGCGAAAATTGACCTAATTCGGATTGTAAACGCTATGTGGGAATTGGGCCTTTTCAGAGATCAGGATGATCTAAAACCGAACAAACTAACAGTAATGAAGGCCGTCGGAACACTGTTTGGGATAGACCTTTCCAATTATGACAAAGATTTAAGTCAGGCGTTCCAGACCACAAACACAGAGAATAACATAAAGATATTCAAGGAGTTAGAAGAAATTACAAAAAATAAATTGATTTAGGCAAAATACGACCCAATATAGGGTCTATGAATGGATAGTCGAACAGCCTGGAGATTTGCGCCATGTTTCACAAAAGAACTGGCATATGATTATCCTGACGTTCGACAGCGAACAACTAAACAAGATCATTCAGAACGCGGTCCGTACTGTTATTTCTGAAAACGGACCTGCTACCGTCACACCCGACGACGGCAAACAACTCATTTCCCGAAAAGAAGCCGCCCACCTGGCAGGCGTTTGTCTGGCAACGCTCGACAACAAAGTCAAAGCGGGCGTACTAACGAAGTACCGCACCGGCGGCATTGTGCGCTTCAAAAAGTCCGAAGTCATCGACGCGTTTTCTCAATCCATTCTTACCAAAAGTGCAGGCCGCGCCCGCGCCCAAAAACCGTAACGTATGGCAGCAGGAGAAAAACCGCATTCCGGGAAACCTATCTATACATTAGCACAAACCGGGACAAACCATTTCCAATCGGCGGACAATGTTATCATGGGTAAAGGCAGTGACTTAGCCGATAAAAAAGCATGGAAGGGCCGCGCCAAGCGCAAAAAGGTAGCGCAGGCGTTGAGCGTTCACCTGGTTGCAGAAGTGGAAAAGAAAGGCGAACCCGAAAGAAAAAGCGCCTATTGGAATACGTTTCACTGCCAAGAGAAACTAACTATTCACGACGGACGTAGTTACGGCAGGTATTGTAAAAACCGGTTTTGTCCGCTTTGCAACAGCATACGAAAGGCCGAAATTATCAACCGGTATTTGCCTGTTGTACGCACATGGGAGGCTCCCTACTTTGTAACCCTGACACAAAAAGCCGTACCAGCAGAATCGTTGAGGAAATGGTTTTACGGGGTTAATAAGGCATTCCGGCGCATTAGAGAGAAGTGTAAAAAAAGGCACCAACGGGGCACCGGTCCGCACTTCATGGGTATTAAATCGTTGGAATGCAATTTCAATCCTAAAAAACGGACCTATAACCCTCACTTGCATTTGATCGTACCGAACATAGAAATGGCGGATCTGCTTATTGCCGAATGGCTAAAAATATGGACCGGGGAATTTTCTGTTGAATACGCTCAACACATGCGACCTATAAAAAATTTGGAACGGGATTTAGTGGAAACGGTTAAATACGGCAGCAAGATTTTTACAGACTTTGACGCCCGGAACAAAGGCCGTTTGCAAAAGAAAATCTATGTGGCGGCGCTTGACAACATTTATCAGGCAATGAAACCATACCGTATTTTTGAAAGATTCGGGTTCAACCTTCCGGCGGCGGAAAAAACCCGTACGGAAAAGACAGTGCCGAAAAATCAGTGTAATGATGCTGTTTATGCAATGGAGGTATCCGACTGGATTGATACCAAAACCGGCGAAGGGGTAACAGGATATACCTCTACCGCCGAATTAGAATGCCTGTTGATGGAATACGTCGATATGGATTTGCAGTAGCTGCATTTGATGTTTTATCGGTTTAGTTGGGCAAATTTTACTTTTTGCTTTCAGAAAAGAGGGCGCAACCTATATTTGCTGCGATACTTGTTTTCTCGAATGAATTCCAACAAATGAACCTCCTACAATACACGCAGATTCTTAACACCCGCTACCAAACCGGTATAAGCCGCGAACACAGTTACCGGGGCGACCTGCAAACGCTGCTTTCCACGCTCTTACCTGAAATCCTGGTTACGAATGAACCGGCCCGCATAGCGTGCGGCGCGCCCGATTACATCCTGACCCGAAAAGACATTCCCGTCGGGTACATCGAAGCGAAAGACATTGGCGTCGACCTGCAAAGCAAAACCCTGAAAGAGCAGTTCGACCGTTATCGCGCCTCACTGACCAACCTGATCTTTACCGATTACCTGGACTTTCATTTTTATAAAGACGGCAATTTTTTAACCAAAGTCGCCATTGCCGAAATCCAAAACGGCAAAATTGTAGCGCTGCCGGGCAACTTTGACACGTTCACCGGATTGATAAAAAACTTCGCGGCCACCATTTCGCAGACGATCAAGTCGCCGACCAAGTTGGCAGAAATGATGGCGGGCCGGGCAAAGTTGATGGCCGACGTTATCGAAAACGCCCTGAATGCCGACGACGAAAACCAAAGCAACAGCGCCCTTAAAGGTCAGATGCAGACTTTTAAAAACGTGCTGATACACGACATTACGAACCGCGCATTTGCCGACCTGTATGCGCAAACTATTGCTTACGGGATGTTTGCCGCCCGCTACCACGACCCTACCCTGCCGACGTTCAGCAGGCAGGAAGCCGCTACCCTGATACCGAAAACGAACCCGTTTTTGCGGCGGCTCTTTCAGGACATTGCAGGCTTTGACCTGGATGATCGGTTGGTCTGGATTGTCGATGAACTGGTACAGATTTTCCTGGCATCCGACGTTGCCGACATCATGCGCAATTTCGGGACCCGTACCAAACAGGAAGACCCGGTTATACACTTTTACGAAACCTTCCTGGCAGCATACGACCCGGCGCTGCGAAAAGCGCGCGGCGTATGGTATACGCCCGAACCCGTCGTGAATTTTATCGTGCGCGCCGTCGACGACATTCTGAAAACGGAATTCGGACTTTCGCAGGGTTTAGCGGATACCTCCAAAACGAAAATCAAAGTAGAGGTACAGGGGAAAAAGGTTGAGAAAGAAGTACACAAAGTGCAGATATTGGACCCGGCCACCGGCACCGGCACCTTTTTAGCAGAAGTCATCCGGCAGATACACCAAAAGTTTGAAGGGCAAAAAGGTATATGGAGCAATTATGTAGAAAACAACCTTATACCGCGCCTATACGGTTTTGAATTGCTAATGGCGAGCTATGCAATGGCGCATTTGAAACTCGACCTGCTGCTGACAGAAACGGGATTCAAGCCGACGAAAGACCAACGTTTCCGGGTGTACCTAACCAACTCGTTAGAAGAAAGCCACCCGGACGCTGGAACACTGTTTTCGCACTGGTTGAGCGATGAAGCGAACGAAGCAAATAATGTAAAACGGGATGCGCCGGTTATGGTGGTGATTGGAAACCCACCGTATAGCGGCGAAAGTGCAAATAGAGGGAAATGGATAATGAGTCTGATGGAAGACTATAAAAAAGAACCCGGCGGAAAAATTAAATTACAAGAAAAAAACTCTAAATGGATTAACGATGACTACTGCAAGTTTCTTCGTTATGCTCAACAATTTATTGAGAAAAACAAAAGTGGAGTTGTCGCATTTATTAACCCTCATGGGTTCTTAGATTCTCCAACTTTTAGAGGCATGAGATGGCATCTAATGAACACATTTGACAAAATCTATATTCTTGATTTACACGGAAACGCAAGAAAAAAAGAGATTAGTGATGATGGTTCAGTTGATGAGAATGTTTTTGATATTATTCAAGGCGTGAGCATAAACATTTTTGTAAAAAACACAGTCAATAATAAGGGTTTGGCAGTAGTAAATCATTTAGATCTTTTTGGCAAACGCTCTATAAAATATGATTTTTTGACTTTAAGTTCAATAAAATCTCTGCCGTGGAAAAAATTAGAATGCGCCAGCCCTGATTATTTTTTTGTAAGTAAAGATTATTCACTCAAAAATAAATATGAGGACAGCTTTTCAATGGCGGACGTATTCACGCTAAATGGTGTCGGTATGTGTTCAAAAAGAGATGCCGTTGCTTTTCAATTGAATAAAACTGATCTAAAAAGAATATTGCAGGATTTTTCTACATTAAATGAATTGGACTTAAAGTCTAAATATTTATTACATGATAGCCAAGATGCCAAAGTCATTGATGCAATAAATTGCGTCAAAGAGTTTGGGGATTTTGATAAAAATATTAAGTTGGCATCATATCGTGTTTTTGACAATAGGTGGACTTATTTCACAAATAAATCTCATGGATTTATAGCTAGGCCTGCTTATTTTGTCCAAAAGCATTTTTTAAGTGAATTATCTAACTATGGGTTATGTTTCGTTAAATCAGGAAGAAATGCAGATAATCAGAATTATTTCATAACTGATAAGATTGTAACAAAAGATGTAATTTCTTCCCTCGATAGTATAAACGTCTTTCCTTTATACCTTTATCCAGAAGATAATGGGCAACAAACCATCAACCAAAGGAATGACCGCACTCCTAACCTGAACGCAGCTATTGTTCAACAAATCGCGTCAAAATTAGGACTGCTTTTCGTTCACGAAAAAGAAACGGAAGGGAATGTTTGTATGGCGGATGGTCAGGAAATCCGCCCTGAATACCGGCCAACTTTCGCGCCGATTGATCTACTCGATTACATATACGCCGTTCTGCATTCGCCGACTTACCGCGAAACCTATAAAGAGTTTTTGAAGAGTGATTTTCCACGTGTACCATATCCGAAAGACGCGGCAACGTTTTGGGCATTGGTCGCGTTGGGCTGTCAGTTACGACAGGCGCATTTATTGGAAGATCCGGCCATCGACAAGCCTCTGACCCAATACCCGGAAGACGGCGACAACGTAGTCAGGAAGATAAAATACGAAGCCGGAAACGTGTATATAAACGATACGCAGTACTTCGCCAACGTGCCGCCGCTTGCATGGGAATTTTATATCGGCGGCTACCAGCCCGCGCAAAAATGGTTGAAAGACCGGAAGGATAGGACCCTGGATTTTGAAGACGTGGCGCATTATCGGCGCATCATTGCGGCGTTGATCGAAACGGATAGGCTTATGGGTGAGGTGGATAAAATCGGGGTGGTATAAGTGCAGTATTTACAAATTAGTTATTATTACAAATTATGATTTATCTAAATATTTTTCACGATATAGTCATTCATAACGGTTGGACTATTGTCGCTTTCGTCGGTATTGTGATTGGTTTCCTGTTCACCCTGGCTTATGCAATGACCAATGTTAGCCTATTTCCCGGCGAATGGTTTAAAGGCAATTTTTCACGCAGTCTAAAATCGAGGGACTTTCTTCGATACGTAGGCGTTGGTTTCATAATTATTTCCTTAATAGTATTAGGTGCCGGGCATTCCTGTAAAGGGCGCTTGGCGGGGGCGTGCAATGGAGTAAAACAACCATGGATTGGAAAATGGTTGATAAAATACAATGGTGATATTCTACCCAGGAAAGACTGCATGATTCATTTTAAAATTTCAACCGATGAAGATAAATACATAAAAAAATCTGGAAACCTGATTGGCTATTTGAAAACAGATAAACGTACAACTATTGGCAACCTTCAGTATATAAAATTCATTGATTCATATTCCCATGTAAATGGGTCGCTTGGTATGCACAACAACCCACCATACAATCTTTTAGGATTTGATTTAGAATTGAATGCGGAAGGAGATGGTTTTAAAGGTATTATATGGAATAATGAAGGAGAAAGGCAAGAAATTAAAGTGACAGGAAAATTTGTTGAATAAAGAATGCAATCAGCGGTAAAACAGGGCCGGGATAATATCCTAAAATATCCCGGCCCTGTTTTCATTTCAATTTCACCGCCTGTTCCAACCTTTCCGCCACATTATCCCAATTGATCAACGCAAACAGACTATCTACAAAACCGTCGCGTTTGTTCCGCCATTTCAGATAGTAGGCATGTTCCCATACGTCGATGACCAGCAGCGGCACCACACCCCACTGTGTCAGTTTTTCGTGATTCTCGCATTGCAGTACGGTGAGCCGGTCGAAATATGGCTGGTAGCCGAGAATACCCCAGCCGTTGCCGTCCACATTTTTGGACAGGTATGCCAGTAGTTGCTGCATTTTGTCATAAGACCCGTATTGCTGTTCTATCCGACGCAACAGTTCACCTTTGGGTTGGGTCGGTTGAATGGAAAGGTTTGTCCAAAAGATCGAATGCAGGATATGGCTGGAAGATTGTAAGATCAGTTTTTTGGTATAAAAATCCACGTTCTCGAATTCACCTTTATCCATCGCTTCCCGGATTTTTCCCTGAAATTTATTGGCGGCTTTTACAGCGTTGCCGTGATGGAAAGTGTAATGCAAATGCACCGTTTCGGCGTCCATGTGCGGCTCCAGCGCATTTTCAGCGAACGGTAACGCCTGGTGTACAAAGTTGCCTTGTTCGTCAGCCAGCCGGTCGATAGGATTGTTAACCAGATTTCCGGCAAAAGCACTTTGTTCCGAAAATGCCAGGGTACTACCAAGCAAGACGGAATTGCGGAGAAATTCTTTTCTGTTCATGTTATTGTGTTTAGGTTTTTAGATTGATTGCCAGGTTTCATTTATACGGTTTTGATCAAAAAACCGATAGCGGCACTGGCAAGCACAAAATAGTATTCAGGCACTTTTTTTAAATATACCAGCGCCAAAGCAGTACAAAGAGCGATGCCCGCCGTCGGTATGTCTATAATAGAACGCGAAGCAATGACCACCACAGCCCCGGTAAGCGCTCCGATCACGGCTGCCGTTATACCGTCCACAAAGGCTTTTATAGAAGTGTCTTTTGCATACTTTTTAAAATACGGTGCAGGTAGAACGGTAAACAAATAGCAAGGTAAAAAGGTCGCTACCGCTGCCACGCAAGCACCGGAAACCCCGGCAACCAGATAGCCGATGAATCCAACAGTGATCACGACCGGCCCCGGCGTGATCATGGCGACTGCTACCGCATCCAGAAATTCCTTTTCAGTCAGCCAGCCGAATTCCTGTACGACCCCGCCGTGTAAAAACGGTACAATAGCCAAGCCGCTACCAAATACGAAAGCGCCCGCTTCGGTGAAAAACAAAGCGATTTTCCACAAAATACCCGGTTCACCCGACCACACCACGCCACCAAAGAACAGGAAAACCATCGACGATTTCCCGGCTGAAAACCAGCGCGGCGGCGCTTTGACAAACATATATATTAATCCGGCGGCTACAAAAACCCATACTTCTTCCCGTTCGCTGATAAAGGTATAAAGCCCGGCAACCAGGTAAAACAACCACAGCAACCAGTTCTTCCGCAGACCTTCCACATTGATTTGCCCGACGGATTTAACGGTCAACTTCCATGCACTGACGGCAATGATGCCGATAACCGAAGCGCCCACACCGTAAAAAATCGCCTGCATCCAGGGCAGTCCACCGTACAGGCCGTATGCGATGCTGATAATCAGCACCATGAAAAAAGAAGGTATGACGAATGCCAGACCCGTCAGGGTAGCACCTAAAATGCCGTAATGAACATACCCCAAATAAATACCCAATTGGGCTGCCAGCGGACCGGGCGAAAGTTGAGCCAGCGCCATACCTTCCCGGTAATCTTCTTCGCTGATCCATCGTCGATCTATGACCAGGTCACGGTGCATATAGCCTACCAGGGCCACCGGACCACCGAAGCCGACCGTACCGAGCCGGAAAAAATACAGAACCAGATCAACCAGAGAATAAGATGGCGTCATATTGCGGAAAGCGATTTCGCCACAATATTGCAGGATGCCGCCCCGTCAACATAGAACGGATTTAATCCGTAGTATCCTTTTTACCTTTTTCCAGGTTTTTCCGGTACGCCGACGGCTGAACGCCCGTATGTTTTTTGAAGATCCGGTTGAAATGGCTTTGATCGGAAAAGCCCGTCAGATAGGCGACTTCCGTCAGTGAATACTGATCCTGTTTGATCAGGTCAATGGCTTTTTCAATCCGCATTTTCCGGATGTATTCACCGAAAGACAGGTTATCGAAGTATTTGGAGAATGCCCTCGACAGGTAGGCCGGGTGAATGTCCAGTTCTTTGGAAATTTCCTGAAGATTCAAACTGAAGTTGGTATCTATATAGTCCTGAATGATGCCTTTCAATTCTTTGGCCCAACCTGGAACACGCTTTTTCGATCCTGACTTTTCCGTAATGAACTTGTTCACCATGTGTAGAAGCAATTGCTCCACCGGACTTTCCGTATGCTTTTCCTGTTGCAGAAATTGCGTCCAACTATACAGTGCATCGTAAATGACCATACCCATTTCCAGCATTTTATGATCGTCTCGAAAATTGTAGGAAAGTCCCGCTGAAATGGCCCACAAGCCCGCCGCTTGTGGTGCAAGGTGGAAACGGTCGGTATCGGCACCCCGGACAATAACAGCCATTTGTAGCAGTGCCGGATCAGTCAATTCATGCTTCTGTAAAATGAAGTCGAAGGTGCAGAATTCGCCGTCGTGGGAATACTCGACGTCTGGTACGTCAAAAGGAATGGCGTCCAGTTCTTCCGCTTTCTGTCGTACTTGATCGGCTGGCACGTAAATGAACACCGCCGCTTTGTCAACAAAGTTTTTAATCAGCCACGGGCAGGCGATACGGTCGATTTTGGGGCGTTCACGGGTGATCCATTTCATGCAGATGATTTTTGAATGCGCAAAAATAGACTTTCTTCCAGTGCGTTATTCTACCTTTGCCCCCGTGAATACGTTCCGAAAGACATTGATCCTGCTTTTATGCCTGCGCCTGCTCTTGTCCGGCGACACGGTAGCGGAGCTGTTCAAACTGCCTGCTTTGGTCGGTCATTACCTGCACCATTGCCACGCGGAAGATCATACCGGCGTTTTCGGCTTCCTGGCTGAACATTACGGTTCACACGATCACCACGATCAGGATTCGTCGGATCACCAGGCGCACCACCGGCTGCCATTCAGCGGGCATCATTCCGATGGAATGAAGGAACCGGTGCAACCGTTCCTGACAGTTTTAGACCTGAAATACCCGCTGATCAATTTGTCTGCGTTGCCGGAAAACCCGCTGGTTTGCCTGGTCAAAACTTGGAATTCTCAATTTTCCTCTACTTTTTGGCAGCCTCCTAAACTTGCCTGATTTCCCTTCCTGTTTTCATGCTTGATCCGATCCGGGTTTTGCAAAATGCCTGTGTGCCAAACCACACGGGCTGATTCATTTTTCCAAAGATTTCATTTTCAACAACATGAACAAGACCTTGCTCTTTGCAGCAGTGGTATGCCTACTATCTGCGTGGGCTTGCCATTCGCATAGCCACGATACCGAAAACGGTCACGCACATAACCCCGACGGCAGCCACCCTGCCCCGGAAGCGCCGGGCCTCGAACCGCTTGCATATACCCTTTATACAACACATGCAGAACTATTTGTGGAATTCAAACCGCTGGTAGTCGGTCAGGAATCCCGCTTTGCGGCGCACCTGACGGTTTTAGGCGAACAATTCACAGCGCTTTCCGAAGGCAAAGTGACTGTAAGCCTTTCCGGCAACGGCAGCCACGCGGTAGATTCGGCAGCGCAACCCGGCATTTTCCGCTTGCGCCTTACACCGGCCGTTCCCACTCAAAAGGCAACGCTGACCTTCGACATCGTGACCAAAAACTTCACTGATAAGATTGTAATTCCTGACGTTTCGGTATGGCCCGATGAAGCCGCCGCACTGGCAGAACAGGAACCTGAAAAGGCGACAAACGACATTACCTATCTGAAAGAACAGGCATGGAAAACCGATTTCGCCAACGTGGAAGTGCAACCGCATCCGTTCGCCGAAGTGATCCGCGCTACCGGACAGATCCTTTTTGCGCCCGGCGATGAAGCCGTAGTGTCCGCACCGGCAGACGGTATGGTGCAATTCAGTGGAGACAAACTATTAGCCGGTCAGGCGGTAAAATCCGGCAGCGCTTTATTCACGGTATCCGGTCGCACCATCAATGACGGTAGCCTCGACGCCCGCATTCAGGAAGCGCAGACACAGTATGCAAAAGCGAAAGCAGATTATGACCGGCTCGGTCCTTTGGCACAGGACAAAATCGTCAGTCAGCGCGAATACCTGGAAGCCAAAAATCGTTTCGAGTTGGCGCAACAGCATGTACAGGCGTTGACCAAAAACTACGGGAAAGGTGGCGTAAGGATCGGCGCACCGATCAGCGGCTATATTCAAACGCTGCACGTTACACCGGGTCAATACGTGCAGGCCGGTCAGCCGTTGGCTACATTGGTGAAAAACAAACGGCTCACAATCCGTGCCGACGTTTCGCAGCAGTATGCCGACAAAATCGCTTCCATTCGTTCGGCCAATTTTACGCTCCCCGATGGTCATTCCTGGTCGCTCGAAGCCTTGCGCGGTCGCCTGGCTGCTTCCGCAAAATCCGCTGCTCTTGGCAGTCCGTTCATCCCTGTTTTCTTTGAAATGGATGCACAGCCTGGTTTCCTGCCAGGCGCATATGTGGACACGTATTTGCGCACTGCAACCAGCCAGCAGGCGTTGACCGTGCCTAAATCGGCACTGATAGAAGAACAGGGCATCTTTTACGTGTACGTGCAGACGGAAGGAGAAAGTTTCCAGAAAAGAGAGGTGAAAACCGGTGCGAATGACGGGGTGAACGTACAAATTCTGTCCGGGCTGACACCCGGCGAACGGGTCGTTTCCAAAGGCGCTTACCAGATCAAATTGTCGTCTATGTCAGGCACGATGCCTGCGCATGGCCACGAACACTAATTTCTTCATTCTAAACTGCGCCTGTTATCATGTTAAACAGAATTATAAAATATTCCCTGCAAAACCGCCTGCTCATACTGGCAGCATCGGCGTTGTTGCTGATTTGGGGAAGTTACACCGCGCTACGAATGGAGGTAGACGTGTTTCCGGACCTCACTGCGCCTACCGTCGTCGTACTGACGGAAGCGCACGGTATGGCTCCGGAAGAAGCAGAACGTTTGGTCACATTCCCGATTGAAACGGCCGTCAACGGCAGCACCGGTGTACGCCGGGTACGGTCTTCCACGGCTGCCGGTATTTCCATTGTCTGGGTAGAATTTGAATGGGGGTCGGATGTGTTCCGGGCACGTCAGATCGTTACTGAAAAAATGGCGACGGTAGCGGAACGGCTGCCGGAAGGTGTCGGTGCCCCTACTCTTGCTCCGCAATCGTCGATCATGGGGGAAATTATGCTGATCAGTGTGACGTCCGACAGTGTGACACCGATAGACCTGCGCACGGTCGCCGACTGGAGCATTCGCCCGCGCCTGCTGGCTATCGGCGGCGTTTCGCAGGTAGTGGTCATCGGCGGCGAATACAAACAGTTTCATATCCTGGCTTCACCTCAACGAATGCTGCATTACAGCGTCACTTTGCCGGAACTGATCGAAGCGGCACGTGGAAGCAACCGGAATGCCGCCGGTGGTTTCCTGCGCGAATACGGGAATGAATATATCGTAACCGGCGTTGCCCGTACCAGTGACCCTGCCGAAATCGGCAAATCTGTGGTAAAAACGGTCAATGATTTACCCGTTACCATAGCCGACGTAGCGGAAGTAAAAATCGGATCGGCGGTGAAGATCGGCGAAGGGTCCATGAACGGAACGCCCGCCGTGATTATGACCGTCATGAAGCAGCCGAACACCAACACGCTGGCATTGACGGAACAAATCGAACGATCTTTATCGGTTCTCTCCGGGCAATTACCGGCAGGTGTAAAAGTCAATACGCAGATTTTCCGGCAGGCTGATTTTATCGAGGCATCTATTGGCAACATTCAAAAGACGCTGTACGAAGGAATGATTTTCGTGATCGTCGTACTGTTGGTGTTTCTGGCAAATTTGCGTGCTACGTTTATCTCGCTGCTGGCAATCCCTATTTCGCTGGTGGTCGCCATTCTGACTTTGAAATGGTTGGGGTTTACCATCAACACAATGAGTTTGGGCGGTATGGCTATCGCTATCGGCAGCCTGGTAGATGATGCGATTATTGACGTGGAAAACGTGTTTCGCCGCTTGAAAGAAAATGCACAGCGCCCACAGGCAGAAAGACGTGCTACCCTGGAAGTCATATATGAGGCTTCGGTAGAAGTGCGGGCTTCGGTGATCAATGCTACCTTTATCATTATTGCCGCGTTCGTACCGCTGTTTTTCCTGTCGGGTATGGAAGGCCGACTGCTGGCACCATTGGGCATTGCATTCATTGTAGCACTGTTCGCTTCGCTGATCGTAGCCGTCACGCTGACGCCGGTTCTGTGCGGTTTGCTGTTGACCGATGAAAAGATGTTGCAGCGACAACACGGGGAAAGTTGGGTAGTGCGCAACCTGAATGCCGGGTACGAAAAAGCGCTGGCCCTGGCACTGCGATGGAAACCGGTTATTATCGCTGCGGCGGTCGTGCTGTTTGCCGTAGCCGCTTTTCTGTTGACGCGTGCCGGTCGAAGTTTCCTGCCTGAATTTAATGAAGGTTCGCTGGTTATCAGTGCCGTGAGTTTGCCGGGTATTTCATTGGAGGAAAGCAACAAGATCGGAACACAGATAGAAAAAACGCTGCTGACTATTCCGGAAATCAAAGTGGTTACACGCCGGACAGGTCGCGCAGAACAGGATGAACACGCACAAGGGGTGAATGCCGCCGAAATAGATGCGCCGTTTCTACTGGATGCCCGTTCACGTACCGAATTCATGGAAGAAGTGCGGCAAAAACTGGCAGGCATCACGACGGCGAATATTACCATCGGGCAACCCATCGGGCACCGCATCGACCACATGCTTTCCGGTACGCGGGCGAATATCGCGATCAAAGTTTTCGGACCTGATCTGAACCGGATGTTCACCCTCGCCAACGGTATTAAAACGGCTATTTCAGACATTCCCGGTCTGGTAGACATTGGCGTAGAACAGCAAATAGAAATACCGCAAATCCAGATCAAAGCGAAACGCGAAATGCTGGCACGTTATGGCATTTCGGTTGGCGATTTTACCGAATTTGTGGATGTGGCTTTTGCAGGGGAAAAGGTAGGCGAAGTGTACGAAGGCGCACAAAGTTTTGACCTGGTGGTACGCTACGATCCACAAAATCAGGGCGCAATGGAAAACATGCGAAACACGCTGATCGACGCCGGGAACGGGCAGAAAATACCGCTGACGTATGTAGCCGACATCGTTTCCACGTCCGGGCCGAATACCATTAACCGGGAAAATGTGCAGCGAAAAGTAGTGGTATCCGTCAACGTTTCCGGTCGTGACCAGAAAAGCGCCGTTGCCGATATTCAGGCGGCTATCGGACAATCGGTGCAACTGCCGGAAGGCTACCGGATAGAATATGGCGGACAGTTTGAATCGGAAGCCGAAGCGTCGCGCACCTTGCTCATGGCGTCACTGTTGTCCTTAATGATTGTTTTCCTGTTGCTGTATACCGAATTTGGCAGCGTACCGCTCGCTACGGTGATCCTGCTCAATCTGCCGTTGGCGCTGATCGGCGGCGTCATGAGTATTTCGCTGACGTCCGGCATTATCAGTATTCCCGCTATCATCGGTTTCATTACCCTGTTCGGTATCGCTACCCGAAACGGTATTTTGCTGGTTTCGCGCTATGAATATCTGCAAACGGTGGAAGGGCTGCCCTTAAACGAGGCGGTACGTCGAGGCTCGAAGGACCGGCTGAGTCCTATTTTATTGACGGCACTAACGGCTGGTCTCGCGCTCGTTCCACTTGCACTCGGTGGCGACTTGCCCGGCAATGAAATTCAAAGCCCTATGGCAAAAGTTATTTTGGGTGGGCTGCTTACTTCCACGCTGCTGAATCTTTTTGTCATTCCTATTGTGTATTTATTGGTTAACCGAAAAAACGCCCGCATATGAAAAAGGTCTTGTTTTTTACGTGGGTGCTTATTCTGACGTTTCAGGTCGGCGCTCAATCGTCATTCCAGAATATTCTGACCGATATTTCTGACAACAATCCCGATGTACGGGCACGGCAGCAGGCACAGGATGCCCGCATATCCGCATATCGTACAGGCATAACACCGTATGACCCCACGTTGTCATTCGATTACCTGATCGGTTTTCCTCGTGCAGGTGGCAACCAGGCCGATTTCCTGGCTGTTCAGTCTTTTGATTTTCCAAGTGTTTATGCCAAAAAACGGGCATTGGCCGCCATGGCTGAATCAGGCAGCACGTATGCCGTCGCGGCACGCCGTCAGGAAGTGCTGCTGGAAGCCCGGCGCACGCTGGTAGAACTTACCTATGCCAATAAAATGAATGCGGAATGGGTACGGCGCATTGCGCAGGCAGAACAGGTGTACCGGATGCTCGAACGAAAAATGAATGAAGGGGAAGGCAACATTCTGGACGCCAACAAAGCAAAATTGCAATGGCTGGCTTTACAGAATGAACGTCAACTACTGGAAAGCCGACGTTCGCAGTATAGGGAACAATTGGCTATGCTATCCGGCGGTCGTGCCATAGCCTATGCCGATACGCTATACCCTATGCTGCCCTCGTTGCCTGAATTCGATTCGCTGGAAACGAGGCTGGAAAGCATAGACCCTATGCTGAAAGCGATACAAGCGGAAGAACGTATGGCTATGCAGGAAGTGAGCATAGCAAAGGCACTCTTGTTGCCACGTCTGGAAGCGGGCTACCACTACCAAGGCATATTGGGTCAACGCTTCCACGGGTTGCACGTCGGTATGTCCGTGCCGCTGTGGGAGAAGAAAAACACCGTGCAGCAACGGCAGTTGGAAACGCTGGCAGTGCAGAGCGAAATCGCAGCGCACCGCAACGAACATTACTACCGGATCAAACAGGCATACGAACGATATACCGGTTTGCGCCAAACGCTTTCCGATTATCAGGCGTTGCTGGCTTCGACCAATAACCTGCCGTTACTGGAAAAAGCCCTGCGTGCCGGTCAGATTTCGGCAACGGAATACTATCTGGACGCGCTGCAATTTTATGCCCTGGCTGATAAGGCGCTGCTGCTGGAGAAGGAAATGTATTTGGCGGCGGTGGAGTTGTGGCAGATGGGGTGGTAAGTATTCGTTTAAAAACTACCTGCACAGATAAAAACCAATTGGTAGAATTTTTATCTTTGTCGTGACCGTGTCGCCTGTCTGTTATCGTCAACTTTTTGCAGCGGCGGTGCGGTCACTTTATTATGATACCTTCCATCAACGCCGAATGCAAAACCTATGGGGGCAGATTTACAGCAACCGCAATTTCAACCGCCTGAACCTAAAAAGAAAAGCCTGCTGCCGTTTATCATTGGCGGCGTTGCAATCCTGATCGTGTGCGCGCTCGAATGGTCCGATGTAATCGAATACATCGACGGCGAACCCAAACTAACCGCCAAACACCAAAACCAGTTACAGAAAAAACTGGATGACCTGGAAGCCGGTGAACAGTACTGCCTGGTTGCAATGTCAGACGGTTGGTACCCATGTTTACACAGCGGCCGGGCGTTGTATTACCTGCATACCGGCGAAGTCTGGAAATACGGGATTACGACCAAAGGCGAACGGGGGCGCTACACAAGCCGTTTTTTGCAGGACAACGGGGTTTTGTATGTTATTCAGTTCAAAGGGACCGTAACAGAATGTTTGCAGGAAGAGCAACGCAAACTTTTTGCTTACCCGTTGCTACCCGAAAACCTGGCAAGGTTGGAACTCGACCGCCTGTTGCGGCCGCCGTACAACCCGGTTTTGAAGTAACATTTGCAATATTTGAATCCTGATACTAACTTTGACGAAAATTTTCAGACCATGATCGTCGTAAAAATTGTCGAACAAGAAATTGCCGATAAAGTAGATACGCAATATGTCGCCGCACAATTCCCGGACCTGCCGAACGTGGGTATCACTTTTCTGTGTACGGAAGACGAAACCGATCAGGAAGAGGATGAATGGGTAGACGAAAAAGGACGGCACCAATTTATCATTCGTTTGCCTTACGATATGGTGAAACGGTCTGCCGACGTTCGCGATTTTATGGTAGCGATTGTAAAAGAGCGATTGAGCAAAGCGGCCTAAAAACGGGCAAAACCCTCTTTTTTTACACCACTTTTTACACCACCATAACGAAAAACAAATACAATTAATTGATAACCAATTGATTGCAAAATTACGTTCTACTCCCGCCAGCTCCACAAGTTTAAAAGCCAATTGTCTGAGGTTCAGGCAGTTGGCTTTTTTGTTGGGTTCACCATGTTGCTTTTCAACCCTTTTTAAACAACGCATGCACTACCTGCGCCACGAAAATGCCCAGTCCGCCTTCCAGCGCCGCGAGCCAGCCTGTGAATTCGCTGAATGAAATCTGCGAACGGTACAGCATCAGGAAACAAACCAGAAAAAAATAGGCCAGCAGCAGCGTGATCGACACGATCTGAAACCGCCGGTCCACCCGGCGGTTGGCTTCTGCGGTAGATAAAGATTCACCACTGCGTCGTGCAACGGACTCGCTGAACATGACTGAAAAATAAGCCGCCAGCGGAGATAATAACAGCGAACAAGTGGTGAGCGTTTCGGCAGGTGTGAACGTGCCGGAGCCCGAGCCCAGCACGAACAAACAGATAAACGCGGCGATGTTTCCCAGCGTCATCGCCCAGAACACCACGGACTTGAAACGGGTTTCGAGCATACCCATTGCGTGAGCAGCACGGGCAGCAGGAGCGGCGGCATCCGGCAGCGACTCTACCAGTTCGAGCAGGGCCGGGCGGATGCCGTTGCGCAACTCCGTCAGTCGTTCGCTGGAAAGATCGCCTTGAAGCCGCCCTTTTTTCCATTCTTCGAGCCGACCTGAAATAATAATTGCCGCGCTGCGCAAATCGGGCAGGCCCTGGCGGTCGGCGTATTCCAGCACCTGCGCGACGGCCTGTTCCAGTTCGTCCTGTATCAGCAGTTGGCGTAAATCTTCTTTTTTCATAGTGTATTCAGGGTTGCAGCAGGTATCGTTTGATGTCGCTCATCAGCAGTTCGCCGTAGGATTTGAGCAGCGCTTTTTTGGCGGGCTCGTCGTCGAGATCGTGCCAGCCTCCTCCGCGCGGTTTCCAGATACCCGAGCCGTATTTGGCGGAAATGGTAGCCGTGATGTTGAATCCGCCCGAACGATCTTCGAGCGGTTCGTATTTGATCACCGCTTCCATTCTTTCATAGGGCAGGCAGGTGGCACACTGGCACAACACCTCGCAAAGCCAGGAACTCGACGCATCGGAAATGACCTCCCGGCGCAGGTCGTCGACCTCGAATTTGAGGTTTTGCCACTCGTCGGTAAAAAGGATGTGCGACCAGCCGCCATCGGGTTGTTTCTTTTGATAACGCGTGGTCAGCCAGGGTTTCAGTTTGTCAAAAACGGCTCTTTTGGTCATTCTTTTCTGGAATTCCGTCGCGGGAATGGCGCGCAAACCCGGCAAGTCCTGCGGACCGATGTTCACCTGGAACTCCTGGCTTTTAAACCCGCAATCCAGTGTCTTTTGCTGAAACAAGGGCGCCTTTTTCGCTCCGCCCGGCAGCACGCGCGCTTCCCAGCACAAGGCTTTCGGGCCGGTGTAACTGTCGCGCAGATACAGCCGCGCCTGTTCGGGAGGCACTTCGAAGTACCAGGCTATTTTTTCAAACAGACGCGTTTCGAGCGAATCGCCGCCTGTTCTGCGGGCGAAATCGATGCGCAGGCGCTCCCAGACCGCCCGGGCAGAATCGGGATCGGCCACCTGAAAACCCATGAATACCACCAGCAAGGTGTCATTTTTCACTTCCGCCGAGCGCACCTGCAAGGCCGGACCCAGCCCGCAGCCGTCGAGCCATTTCTGATAGGTTTGCAGGGCGCCGTCAAAAAAAGGCTGCGCGGAGGCAAGGCTTTCCTGGGCGCA
>JAKQJD010000051.1 GCA_029561355.1 Bacteroidota bacterium
CTGCTGGAAGATAAAGACCTGGATGCTGAAAAACTTGCAAAATTCGACGCTGTCGTGCTGGGTGTACGCGCCTACGATACCAAGGATCAACTGATTTTTCACCAGCCCGCCCTGTTCGAATACGTGCAAAAAGGCGGCACACTGGTGACGCAGTACAACAACAGTTTCAGTTCCGACGGCACGAGCCTGGCGCCGTATCCGCTCAAACTTTCCCGCCAGCGCGTGACCGACGAAACCGCCGACATCCGCATGTTGCTGCCGGAACACCCGGTACTCAACGGTCCGAACAAACTTACAGCCGCCGATTTCAGCGGCTGGGTGCAGGAGCGCGGACTGTATTACCCTTCCGAATGGGATGCCAACTTCTCTGCGCCGCTTTCCATGAACGACCCGGACGAAAAAGCGCTCGACGGCGCGCTGCTGGTAGCGCCCTACGGCCAGGGGCAGTTCGTGTATACGGGCATTTCGTTTTTCCGGCAGTTGCCGGCAGGGGTGCCGGGTGCGTACAGGTTGTTTGCGAATCTGATTTCGCTGGGGAAGGCTGGGGTGAAACCGTAATTGGTTTTAACGATAAGGTACAAAACAGGATTGATTCATCCCGGATTTTGTGAGTGACCCTAAACTATGAGATTTGGCCTTATTCGCCTGGAATAATAACAAATGCCGGTTTGTCCTCCTGTCGGGACCCGTCCACTCTACGAGGGGGAAATGGTCAAAAACGCGTCTTAGAGTGGACGGGTCCCGACAGGAGGACAAACCGGCATTTGTTATTATTTGAAGCGAAAAATTCGGGATCAATCTTGTTTTGTACCTTGTGGTTAAACCAATCGCCGGTTACGAATCAGACGCCATCCGGGAAATTTTTTGAATAGCAAGAATCAATAGCAGGGCAATTCCTATCCCGCCAGCGATCAAAACGACCGAGGCCAGGCCTTCCTGCCCGGAGCAGGAAAGATTGCAGGCCAGTCCGGCTATTAAATATGCAAGAAACAGAAGCCCTAAAATAGTAAACAGGGAGAACATGATTATCCCCAAAACCGATCCCTTCTTCTGCTTATTATGTTCCCTGAATTCCTTTTTTAACGATTTGAGTTCATGCCGGATCTGTTTTTTCAGTTCACGGGGGTTCATGTTCAACTGCTGAAAAATTTCAGGCCTATTCGCGGCGACGCTTTCAGTGCGTGAAGGCAATGACATCAACCGGGTATTCATTTGCCGGGTAACAGGCACTTCCTCCCGGCCCGCAAAATGGTTCACACCCAGGGCAATGACAAGCCCGTAAGAGAGGACCAGGCTGAAATCATGTGTTTTTTGCCGGGCGTAGGAATGCCGGAACAGGCCTTTTTCGATACCTTTTTTGGGATATAACAAATAGGATAGGCAAAAAATACCGGCGACAGCAGACAACAGAAGAGGTGGTGTTTCCCAGTCGGATAGAAATAAAAGGATGCCCAGGAAAAAGGCATTCAGAACGACCAATACATGTGATAATGCGATCAGCCACCTCGCTTTTACGGGGGTCGCTTTGGCCCATTTCGAAAGGGTTTTCATAGATACTTATTTTACATCGAATGAATAATTGGATGATGTAAAATTAGTGTACGCGGCATTACGACTTTCCGCGAGTAGTACTACAAATGCATATGTTTTTATTGAATAGGAGAGCCGGCCGCTACCTTTTAGAAATGCGGTTGCGGGTAATGTTTCGCTGCATCTTGCTTTTAAAACGTTGTACGCCTTCCTCGCGCAGGGCGGCGTGTTTACTTGCCCGCCCCTGCACCCGGGCCCGCCATTTTTGCCAGTTTTGAAGCCGCATTTCGGCTTTCATCAAAGAGATAACTTCCGCTTCCGACAACCCGAACTGCATTTTGATGGCCTCGAAAGGCGTCCGGTCTTCCCAGGCCATTTGAATGACGCGGTCGATCTCGATAACCGTTAATTCAGACTTTATTTCGGCAACTTTACGGGTGGGCATGGTGCGTTTGTTTTTCTGTACGGCAACGATCGCTGCAATATTTGACGGATTCCCACACGCGTTCCCATTTTTTACGCCACACAAAAGGGCGGCCGCAGGTGGCGCATGTTTTTTCCGGTAAATGCTGTTTTTTTACGTTTTTCATGACTTAATGGCGCTCATACCGCCATCTGCATGTAAAACCTGACCGGTCATCCAGGCGGCATCTTCAGAAAGCAGGAAAGCGGCCAGTGCGGCGATCTCTTCGGAGGTGCCGACGCGTTTGAGCGGATGCCGCTGTGCGGAGGCCTCGCGTTTTTCCAGGGTATTCAGTAACTTTTCAGCCAGCGGGGTATCGGTCAGAGAAGGCGCAATGCAGTTGACGCGTATTACCGGCGCCAGTTCGGCTGCCAGGGCCCGGGTGAGCCCTTCCACGGCGCCTTTGGCGGCGGCAATACTGCTGTGAAACGGCATGCCTACTCCCACGGCCACCGTACTGAACAAAACGATGCTGCCAACCGAACCTTGCTTGAGCGCTTTCAGCGACGCCTGGATGCACCGGATAGCCCCGATGCAGTTGATTTCCAGTTCTTCCCGAAATTGTTCGGGCTTGATGGAAGCAAAACCGCGCAGATTGATAGTGCCCGGGAGATAGACCAGACCATGCAGGTCGGCAGGCAAAACCTCTGTCGGAAAGTTGTCGTGCAAGACGTCGAAAGTATGATGGGTGACGTTCGGCAAATCCTGCAAAACGCCGGGCGTACGGCTAAGTACAATGACCTGATGCCCTTGGGCTGTTAATTTTTGAACGAGTGCAAGCCCGATTCCGTGGCTCCCGCCAATCAGCAAATATGTTTTTCCTGTATCCATTGGACGAATGGAACGGAAGAAACCAGGATTAGTTTACGCGTTTTTGAATTGTTTCGAATAAATTCCACGTCCGCTAAAATACTCACGGCTATAAATCAACAGGCGAGGTGTGAAGCGCTTGTTCAAACATAAATATTCATCCAGTTCCCTTCTATTTTGAAGGAGCCGCCCCGCGCCTGGTCGTGCACGACTTGTTCGCCAATGAAGTGCAGCACCTCGTCACGCTGCGCTACAGGCAGGCCGGTATGTTTTTGCCAGTCCTCCGGGCCGGGAATATCGATGCAGGCTACTACGTTGCCGCCGCCGAATTCGTAATAGAGGGCAAAGGAGGTTTCCGGACTTTCGTAGTGCACGTGTCCGTAACGGCCGTCGCTGGAATACCTGATTTTACGCGTTTGTATACCCATGATGCGCGACCAGATGCTTCGGGCAAAGCCCAGGATGAGAACGGGAGAGAAAGG
>JAKQJD010000092.1 GCA_029561355.1 Bacteroidota bacterium
CTCACCTGTATGGACTGATTGCAGCCTTTGGCAGTTTCATTTACTGTATTATGGAAGAATATGGTTGGAGAGGATATTTACAGGAAGAGTTTCGTTTTCTACAACCTGTCATTCCCGCTCAACCACCACCTTCGAACTAAATACCCCACGCTCCGTCTGAATTTTTATCCCGTAAAGACCCGATGGCAGCCCTTCCGTTTTTATTTCAGTGCCTGTTCCTCCTGTGGAAAGCGCCTGTTCCAGCACCATGTTTCCGGCCACATCGAACAGCGAAAGCCGTCCTTCTTCCTCCCCGTTTTCAACAAAAAAGGCTGTCTGCGCGGGATTTGGATATACCGGCCAGTTCAGGTTTTTATCCGGCATAACCGCCACCCGGACAGGTGAATACTCGAATGCGCCATCGAAATCGACCTGCCGCAGGCGGTAATAATTTTCAGCCCGCAAAGGATTCGTGTCCATCCATTCATATTGGTGTTCGTCGCTCGAGTTGCCCGCTGCCGGCACGTTTGCGATGGTATAAAAATGCTGCCCGTCCGCCGAACGCTCTAGGTCGAAGCGGGCGCTGTTGCGTTCGGTCGCGGTCGTCCACTGGAGTCGGACGGATTTTTCCTCGACGGGTGTGGCTATGAAAGTGGTGAGTGCGACCGGTAAACTGGTGGTAAAGTACAGTTTTACATACCGCAGACTACCCGTAGTTCCATTAACTCCGTCGCATGCTGTCAGGGCCCAGGTTCCGTTTGGATTGGAGCCGTCAAACGAAGAAAAAGGCGTTTCCGGGCGATAGATACCGATAAACGGTGCGGCGCCGGTGGTAATGCTGCTACTCGCCCAAGTGGCAAATGAAGTGACCTGAACGGGACAGGTAGTCGGATTGCCGTAATGGTCGCCGGTGCCGCCGTTGTCGGAGGACACATCTATTTCGACACCATTGGGGCTTTTCAGGTAAATGTCCACATCGGAATCGCGGGTGTGCTGTACGATCACTTCTACTTTATCGAGAAACACATCCGTCCCCAGGATACTCCCGGGTGCGCCGCTGACGGCCACCTGCACCGGAAGGCATCCGGGATCCGGTATAGTTGTCGTGAAACAAACGGGCGCGGCATTGTTCAGAATGGTAGTAAACGTCACAGGGCCGGTCCACCCGGAAACGCTGCCGCCGCAATTGCTGCGCACCCAGGCCTGGTAGTTGGTATACGGGGCGCCGCCCGTCCACACGTATGGTTT
>JAKQJD010000100.1 GCA_029561355.1 Bacteroidota bacterium
CCAACAACGGCGCTATTACCGATGCCGGCGGCGTTTATCGCCTCCGCGCCAGCGATGCCGCCGTTACCATCGAATTTTCCCTCATCGGTTTCACCAAACAAATCGTCCAGGTCTCCGGCCGGAAAGTCATCGACGTCGTGCTGGAATCCGACCAGAACAAACTGAACGAAGTGGTCGTGATCGGCTACGGTGTGGAGCAAAAAGCCCTGCTCACCGGCGCTGTCGGCGAAATCAAATCCGACCAGTTGAAAGACCTGCCCGTTTCGACCCTCGACGGCATCATGCAGGGCCAGACGGCCGGCGTACAGGTGGTGCAGAACTCCGGAACGCCCGGGGCCGCCAATTCCGTGCGCATCCGCGGCGTGAGTTCCATCGGCGGTTCCAGCCAGCCGCTGTATGTCATCGACGGCATTCCGGTCACTACCGGGGATTATGCGCAGGTGGGCTACGAAGGCCAGGGCATCAATGCCTTGTCCGACCTGAGCCCCAACGACATCGCTTCCATCAGCATCCTGAAAGATGCGGCGGCGGCGGCCATTTACGGTGCGCGGGCGTCCAACGGTGTCGTGCTCATTACCACCAAACGTGGCAAAAACGAAAAGGCCGTCATCAACTTCAACGCCTATTACGGCGTACAGCAGGTGTGGCGCACGCTCGACATGCTCGATGCGCGCGGCTGGATGGAATACCGTAACGACCTGGCCGGCGCGGAGGTGTTTACACCCGAGCAAATGAACAACATCCAGATCAACACCGACTGGCAGGATGTGATTTTCCAAAACGCCCCCATTTCCAATTACGAACTTTCCAGTTCCGGCGGCAACGACAAAACGAAGGTGTTCCTGAGCGGAAACCTGTTCCAGCAGGACGGCATCGTGATCGGTACCGATTACCGCCGTATCAACGGCCGCGTGAACGTGGACCACAAAATGACCAACCGCCTTACGGTAGGCACGAGCATCGGCATCACCTATTCCAAAATGAACCGGGTGGAAGGCGACCAGACCCTGCACGGACCGCTGCCGAACGGCATTTCCACGCCGGCTATTTTCCCGGTGTACAATACCGACGGCTCTTACAATCAGGAAGGTCCGTATTCCAATGCGGTGTCGATTGCCCAAGAAGCCATCAACCAGAACTTTTCGTACCGCACCATTGCCAACATTTACGCGGATTACAACATTCTGCCCGGGCTTACTTTTTCCACAAAATGGGGACTGGATTTCCTGAATTTCCGGGAACATGCGTACGAATCCATCAAAACCGTACAGGGCGCCAAGTTCAACGGCCTGGGCTTTGAAACGTACACCAACGTACTCAACCTCGTATCGAACAACCTGCTGAAATACCAGAAATCGTTTGGCGAACACAGCGCGGAATTCCTGGTAGGTTACAGTTTTGAAAAATACGAATCGCGTTTTTCGTTTATCCGGGGCCAGGATTATGCCGACCCGTCCCTGCAATACATCAACACGGCGGCGACCATCGTATCGGCCAGTTCGGGCGCTTCCGACAATGGTCTGCGCTCGTTTTTCGGCCGCGCCAACTACAATTTTGCCGACAAATACCTGCTGACTTTGACGGGCAGGATCGACGGCTCTTCGCGTTTCGGCGAAAACAACCGCAACGGCTTTTTCCCGGCCGTGTCGGCGGGCTGGCGTATTTCGCAGGAGGATTTTTTCAAAGTGAACGCCGTTTCGGAACTGAAACTCCGCGCCAGTTACGGCCTCACCGGCAACGACGATATTCCGGCGTTTTTGTACGCCGCATTGTACGGCATTACGACGTACAACGGTCAGCCGGGCGTTTATCCCAGCAATATTCCCAACCCCGACCTGAAATGGGAAAGCACCACGCAGTTGAACCTGGGCCTCGACCTGGGCTTGTTCGACAACCGCATCGTGCTGTCGGCCGATTTTTACAACAAACAAACCAAGGACCTGCTGCTGGCGCGCCCGCTGCCCACCAGTTCGGGTTTCGGCACCATTACTGAAAATGTAGGCAGCGTGGAAAACAAAGGTGTGGAACTCTCACTGACCACCGATAACCTGGCCGGTCGCGACCTCACCTGGACCACGCGTATCAACTTTTCGCTCAACCGGAACAAAGTGCTCGAACTCTACGGCGACCAGCCCATCGACGACCTCGGCCGCGGCAGCAACCGCATCGAGGAAGGCGAGCCGATCGGTATTTTTTACAGTTACGAATGGCAGGGCATCGACCCTTCGACGGGCGACGTGGTGTATGCCGACAAAAATTTCGACGGAGAACTGAGCACTGCCGACCGCACGAAAGTGGGCAATCCGCATCCCGACTTTATTGCGGGCATGACGAATACGCTGAATTACAAACGTTTCGACCTGAGTTTCTTCTTCCAGGGTTCTTACGGCAACGACGTGTTCAACGGCTCGCGCCTGTTCCTGGAATCGCTGCAGGGCGGCGACAACCAACTAGCCATCGTTGAGAACCGCTGGTGCCAGCCGGGCGACATCACGAATATCCCAGACGCTACGAACGACCCCGTGCGTGCGGCTGCGAACAAACGTGTATCGTCGCGTTTCATCGAAGACGGCTCGTACCTGCGCCTGAAAAACCTGACCTTCGGGTACACGATCATCAACAACAATTCCGCCCGCGCATACGTGTCCAAACTTCGCATGTATTTCAGCGGCCAGAATCTCCTGACTTTCACCAATTACACCGGCCTCGACCCGGAAGTGAACTACCGCGGCAACGACAACGCGGTGATCGGAACCGATTTTTTCACCTTCCCGCAAGTGCGCAGTTACACGGTCGGATTTAATCTAACTTTTTGACTATCAGGCTTCTGGAATCCTTCAAGTCATCCGATGACTCAAAGTCATCGGATGACTTGAAAGATTCCGGAAGCCCGATGGTTATATCTAACTTTTTGAAAATGAAAAAGATACTTCTGTTTTGCAGCATACTGACCTTGCTGGCGCCGGCCTGCGACGTGCTGGATGTGGAGCCGCAAAGTTCCATTCCCGCCAACGAGGCGTTTAAGGACAAACAAGGCATCGAACGCGGCATTCTGGGGGCGTACAACTCCCTGCAATCGCTGAGTTACTACGGCCGCACGTACCCGATCTTTTCGGACCTGGCTGCCGACAACCTGGCACACCCGCCGAATGCCACGGCGGTAGCGTATGCCGAGGTGGACAACAACGCTATTTTACCGGAAAACGCAACGGTAGATGGCATGTGGTCGTCCATTTACGACGGACTGAACGTGGCTAATAACGTAATTGCTCAGGTGCCGAAAATCGCCGACATGAGCGGCGATGAAAAGAACAAGGCCCTGGGCGAAGTGTATTTCCTGCAAGGGCTGCACCATTTCAACCTGCTGAATTATTTCGGCGCCATTCCGGTCAAAACCATTCCTACCATCGGCGTCAGCGAGGTGAACGTGCCCCGCAATCCCGTGAACGAGGTGTACGACCAGATTATCCTGGCGCTGCGTTTCGCTTCGGAAAACCTGCCGGCCAATAACAATCTGAAAGTGCGCGCCACCAAACAGGCCGCCAATGCCCTGCTGGCCCGGGTGTTCCTGTACAAAAAGGATTATGAAAATGCCATAGCCTACGCTACGCAGGTGATCGACAATGGCGGATACACGCTGCTGGATAATTACGCCGACGTGTTCGCTTCGGAAGGCACTTCGGAAAGCATTTTTGAAGTGGATTTCACGGCGCTCGACCGCAACCGGATCGCGGAGTACAATTTCCCGCTTACGCTGAATGGCCGCCGGGAGGTGGAGCCCGCCGCCGATCTGATTGCCGCTTACACGGCTTCGGATGCGCGCAAGACCGCCTCTATCTCCTACGCCGGCGCGCTGCCTTACGCTATCAAATACGACGACCTGAGCACGGGCAGCGACAACTTCATCGTGCTGCGGCTGGCGGAAATGTACCTCATCCGTGCCGAAGCCCGTGCGAACGTGAACGGTCCGGCCGACCTCATCCGGGCCGACATCAATGCCGTGCGCAATCGGGCCGGCCTGGGGAATATTACCACGGGCAACTACGCTGAATTGCTTTCCACCATCGAATCGGAACGCCGGCTCGAATTCGCGTTCGAAGGCCACCGCTGGTTCGACCTGGTGCGTACGGGCCGCGCTATCGACGT
>JAKQJD010000111.1 GCA_029561355.1 Bacteroidota bacterium
ACCCAGATCATCCTCGGCGCCGCCTGCGGCGAAGTAGTGGCAGGCAAAAAACTCGGCAACCGGGCCATGCTCTGGGGCGGCATCGGCGGCACCATTCCCGATCTGGATGTATTCGCTACGTTTTTTACGGATGAAATGACAGCCACTGCTTTTCACCGCGGATTTATGCACTCGTTTTTGTTTGCAGCGCTGGCGCCATGGTTGCTGGCCTGGCTGACACAACGATTTTACGGCGGCGGCGTGCACCAACGCCCGGCATACAAGGCAGTGGCGGCGGTGGTGTGGCTATTGTTATTTACCGGGGCGGCATTCGGCATCAATTCGATTCCGGTGCTCATCAGCGGTTCGGTGAGTTGGTTTATCCTCGTGCCGACACTTGTACTGGGCGGCTGGTTCGTTTGGAAACTCTGGCAGGATTACTGGCGCAGCGACCTGAATACCGTAGCGGCGCCGTACCGAACCTGGGTAGCGCTGTTTTTCTGGAGTATTTTTACGCACCCGGTACTCGACTGTTTCACGAGTTGGGGCACGCAGATCTGGCAGCCGTTTTCGGATATGCGGGTGCAGTGGTGCACCGTTTCGGTGGTAGATCCCCTCTGTTCGGTGCCGTTTATGCTGGCTTTGATCGCGGCATCGTGGTATGCGCGGGAAAACAGGATGCGCGCTGTGTGGAATTACGTGGGCCTGGTGTGGTTTTGCGGATACCTGTGCATATACACGGTGTGGCATAAAATGCAGGTGAACGACATTTTCAAAGAATCGCTGGCGGCCCGCCACATTTCCTGGTCGCGCATCTACACCAACCCAACCATTTTCAACAATATCCTCTGGAGCGGCATAGCCGAAGGTGATACGGCCTATTATTTTGGGCAATATGGCTTCAATGACCGGGAACGGGCGTTTACCAAAATTTCCACAATCCCGAAAAACCACCAGTTGCTGGATGATTTGCCCGCAGATTCCAGGGCCCGTTATTTCCTGCGCTGGTTTTCCGACGGCTACTACAGCGTGCAGCCTTACCGGGGCGATACCTTGCAGGTGAACGATCTGCGTTTCGGTTTGCTCGGCGATTCGCTGCGCAACAACAATTACGTGTTCCCTTTCCTGGTATTTAAAAATGAAAAAGGCGAATGGGACGTGCTCCAGAATAACCGCAACCGGGAAAATATGGATACGCAGAAAGAGGCGTTCAGGGATATGTGGCGGCGGATTAATGGGAGGTAGATTTAAGATGTAAGATTACATGATTTGAGATTTAAGATTGACACGCGGCAACACGGACAATCTTAAACCTTAAATCATGTAATCAAATCCACCGCTACTTTTGGATGTTTTCCAACGCATAAATCTTTCCTGCCACTAACCGGACCTTACCGTTTTCCGAAAAAATTCGTGCCTGTAGAAAGGGCTCGGTCGGAAAAAAAATATCGGTCAGCGCGACACTACCGCCATCAGCAAACAACTCGGCCGACGCTACGTCGACCAGCACCTGCAAACGAACCGTTTTATCAGTCGACAAGCGCGGCGCTGTGTGCATTTTCACGGCAAACTTGGGTGAAAAAGTATGGTCGCCCGCCTGTGTCCGGTCGCTGAAAAACTGGTTGCCCGCAGCGTCGTATCCGATGCGGTAGCGCTCGCCTTTTTTGTTGTACAATTCAATGCCGAACCGCGCGCCGGCAACGGGTTCAAATTCCAGGTTGATATCGAGCGGATTTTCAGAAAAAGCCGGCAGCAGATTCAGTTCGTAATTGCCGGAAATTTTCCGTTCAGGGAGCGTCATTTCCCCATTTCGGAGTTTTTCCAGTTCCTGTACCGGCAGTGAAAACAGGCGGTATCCCTCCTCCGTTTTTTTCAGTTGCAGCGTTCTTGGAAACGTCATGGCGCTGCGCCAGGCGGCCGTAGGCACCACGGTGGCATAGTCCCAATTGCTCATCCAGCCGAGAAAAATGCGGCGGCCGTCTTTTTTCGGCACGTCCGACCAGGTGACGCCGGCATAATTGTCGCGGCCGTAATCCAGCCAGACAGCCCGGCCCTTTTCGGTGGAACGGCTGAAATCAGGATCCGGCGTAAAATTTTTCCCGTCAAAATTTCCCACAAAATACTGCGTACCCGAGCCACCGTTCGGGGCGCCGGGGTTGATGCTCACCAGCAGTACCCACTTCTGCTCGCCAGTGCCTTCCACTTGTATGGGAAACAGATCGGGGCATTCCCAGACGCCGCCGTGTGCACCCCGGTCTTTCCCGAAATCGCTGAGATGCTGCCAGTTTTTCAGGTCTTTGGAGGCCCGGAAATTCACGTGATCGCCCACCGCAAATACCATTATCCACTGGCCGGAAGCATCGTCCCACAACACCTTGGGGTCGCGGAAATCCCGGACGTTGCCGGGATTGGGAATGACCGGATTTCCGGTATATTTCGTCCAGTTGCGGCCGTTGTCGAGGCTCCAGGCAATGCCCTGCGACTGAAAATCGCTGCGTCCCGCTTTTTCGCCTGCCATATTGTGGTACGTAAAAATAGCCACCAGCGGTACCCGTCCGTTTTTCCCGAAACCGCTCGTGTTGTTCCGGTCCACCACGGCGCTGCCGGAAAAAACATAGCCCAGCGAGTCGGGATACAACGCGATGGGAAGGTGCATCCAATGCACGAGGTCTTTACTCACGGCATGGCCCCAGTGCATCGGGCCCCACACCGTGGAATCGGGGTAATACTGGTAAAAAAGATGGTATTCGCCCTCGTGGTACACCATGCCGTTGGGGTCGTTCATCCATTTGGATGGCGGCGAAAAATGCAGTTTGGGGCGGTGCGGTTCCCAGGGTGTTTCCGTCTCGTCGATGATTTCGTCTTCGTAGCCAACAACTTGTGTGTAGCCGACAGCCGGCAGTACACCGACGATAACGAGGGCGATCAACAGGACCCATGTGTTTTTCATAATGAGGATTTAAAGTACGTTAAGTAGTGCCCAACATCCGTGTGGATCAGGTTTAGGTTCCTTCAAGATACATTTAGGTTCCTTCAAGATGCGTTTAGGTGCTGTCACGATACGTTTACGTTCCATGGACAATCCTTTGGGTTCTTCACAGATGTCATCTGCTTCCGGAATGATGCGTTTGGGTCAAAAAGAGATGCGTTTAGGTTGTTTTGAGAAGTGTTTGGGTTAGGGACGTAAAAATTTGGGTCTGCCTACCTAAACGTTTGAGTTTCGGACCTAAAAATTTCACTCCGGGACGGATAATTTAGGGTCAATAACCCAAACACTTCTCAAAACAACCTAAACGATGCGCTAAACAACCTAAACGCTTCTCAAAACAACCTAAACGACGGTGCGCGGAACCAATCCGCGCCAGTCCGTTCCCCTTCAGCGCGATCCGTGTTACGCTATTTCCCCGTTCGCCAGAATTTCCATAAACCGCGTTTTGGAAGTCGTCGGGTCGAAAAACGTGCCTCCTTCCGACGAAAAGCCTTCGCCGATGGTAATTTCGTATTCTTCATTGATATGCGCCACCGAGCGGAAAACGCGGTTGTCTTCCACGTTGGTTTTGGCGATCACCTTGCAGTCGATCAGTTCGCCCTTCATAGTAAACGTGCCCAGGAAATACTCGTAGTTCAGCAGCGTGGCTTTCCACCACACCAGTGCGATAAACGAATCGGTGTCGTCGATGGCAAAACAGGGCACGTATTCCGTAAATTCATCCAGCACTGCGCCTGGCTCGGCGGGCAGGATGAACTGTTCGATCATGGCATCCGAAAGCGGCTCGTTTTCCACGCCGAAAGCATGGTGGGTTTCTTCACCCAGCGTAACAGGCATGGTGACGGGTGGAAATTTTGCTACAAAATCGGGAAAAATATAACGTTGCATGATTTGAATGTCTTTTTGAAGGCCGCAAAGGTCGGTGTTTACCTGAAAAAATAAAATGCTTCAATGAGTTAACTCAAAGGTAACGCACGCTTAAAGCCGTCCCACCGGGCGGCATCTACCTTTGCCCATCAAAAAGATGAGCTTTGCACACCAAATCAATGAACGTGTATTCAGCCAGGTACATGGCAACTCACTTGTTTATAACACTTGTTGGGAAGATCCTCGTTGTGATCGCAACCTCCTCTCTATCAATGATAAGAGCAATGTTGTTATGCTTACCAGCGCCGGCTGCAACGCACTCGATTACCTGCTGGATTATCCTGCTGAAATCCATGCAGTAGATCTGAATCCGCGCCAGAATGCGTTGCTGCAACTCAAGGCAGCGCTGTTTAAATCGGGTAGCCATTCGGCTTTGTTTTCATTTTTTGGAACAGGCGCTCCCGAGCATGCCCGTATTTTGTTCAACGATGTCGTTTTGCCGCACCTCGAAGACCCGTATGCCCGCCGTTTCTGGCAACAACAGTTGCGTTATTTTCAGGGAAAAGGTTTGCGGCCGTCTTTCTACTGGCGCGGCAGCAGCGGCGCCATTGCCTGGGTGGTGCGCAACTGGCTGCAAAGTCAGCCGGAAGCCCGAAAGGTAGCGCACCGGCTTTTTCAGTCGCAATCGCTGGCGGAGCAGGAAGAATGGTATGCGCAACTGGAGCCGCACTTTCTCAATAAATTTATCCGGTGGCTGGTGTCGCAGCATTTTGTACAAAGCATGCTGGGGGTACCGAAAAGCCAGCAGCAACTTGCGGCACAGCGTTTCCCGGACGGTATGGCAGGTTATATCCGCCATTGCCTGCGCCACGTTTTTACCAGCATACCCATCCACGACAACTATTTCTGGCGCCTGTATTTTTACGGCCGCTACACTTCCGATTGTTGTCCGAACTACCTGCTGCCCGAATTTTTCGAGCCCATCCGAACCAATATCGACCGCATTCACACCTACTCCGATTCGCTGAACGGTTTTTTGAAAAAGCATCCCGGAAATTACTCGCATTTCGTCTTGCTCGACCACCAGGACTGGCTGGCAGCGCATCAGCGCCAGACATTGGAGGAAGAATGGTGGCTCATTCTGGCCAATGCCGCACCGGGCGCCCGGATACTGCTTCGTTCTGCGGCGTTCGAGCCGGATTTCCTGCCCGCATTCGTACACCAACACGTTCATTTCGATTTGGAAGCAGCCCAAAAAGAGCATCTGCGCGACCGCGTAGGCACTTATGCCGGCACCTGGATTGGAACCGTTCGCTAAACAAGTCCCAACTTTATGAATTCCGATATTTCTGAGAAAAAAACTGCCCCGCAACAACAAACCATGCGCCGGTATTATCGCTGGCAATCCGTCATTTACGACCTGACGCGCTGGACGTTTTTATTCGGAAGGAATGAAATCCTGAACCGGCTGCCCATCACAAACGACCTGAAAACGATGCGCCTGGTGGAAGTGGGTTGCGGCACGGGAAGAAACCTGAAACGCCTCGCCGGACGCCATCCGCATTTGTTGCTGACCGGGCTCGACGTGTCGGCCGACATGCTTCGGCGCGCCGCCAAAGCCACCGCCATGTATTCGAGACGCATTTTGCTGCTGGAAAAACCGTACGAACAGTTTTTGACCAGGCCCGAACAGGCGCCGGACATCATCCTTTTCTCTTACGCGCTAACGATGTTCAACCCAGGCTGGGAACAGGCCATCCGGCAGGCGCACACCGACCTGCCGGATGGAGGATACGTGGCTGTGGCAGATTTCCACGACACCCGTAGCGGTACGTTCAGGTGGTGGATGGGAAAAAACCACGTTCGTATGGACGGACATTTATTGCCGTTGCTGGAATCCACGTTTACGGTGGAATACTGTTCCGTACGTACCGCGTTTTTCGGGTTGTGGCGGTACGTTTTGTTTATTGGTAAAAAACAGTAATTACAAAGAAACCTTTCCGATTCCCATCAAAAACGCTTCAAAATCAGCCAGTTGCCCGCTTTTCAACACCCGCGGTATCTTGGCCTGGCCGTTCATTTTGCCACGTTTTTCCAGCCAGTTCAGGAACGTTTCATTGGGTAAAAATTGCACGCGGATTTCCTGCAGGGCATACCGGCGTTCGGTGGCATAGTCGTCGTTCAGGCGGCAAAGTTCTTCATCGACTGCCCGGGCAAATTGTTCGGGTGTCACCTGCGGATTTTCAACGGCAACATACCATTGGTGCGCCCACCGTGCGCCCGTTTTTACGCCGGCCACTGAAAACTCCCGAATCCCGGCACGGAGTTTCCCATCGGTACGCCGCACGGCTTCGTTCAGGTTATCGATAGACAGGTGTTCGCCGCATACGCTCAGGTATTGTTTGGTGCGGCCGGTCAGTTGTAACAGGCACTGCCGGGTGTCTGTAAACTGTACGGTATCGCCGAGCAGGTATCGCCAGGCACCGGCATTGGTGCTGATCAGCAAAGCGTAATTTTCGAAAGGTCGCACCTCGGCCAGCGTCAATGTATGTGGTTGCGACGAACGCAAGTCGCCGTTTTCATCAAAATTGGCATCATTGAACGGTACAAATTCAAAATAAATACCGCAGTCGGTGAGTAACTGCATGTCCCGGCGTCCGGGTTGGTTTTGATAGGCGAAAAACCCTTCGGAGGCCATGTAGGAATCGACGTACTGTACGGGACGGCCCAGCAATTTTTCAAAACTTGCCTTATACGGCTCAAAAAACACCCCGCCGTGTACAAAAACGGAAAAGTCGGGCCAGATTTCATGGATATGCCGCAGTCCGTGCCGTTCGATAATCCTTTCGAGGATCAATTGCAGCCACATGGGGTTACTGACCGCGAACCCGATGTCCCAGCCCGGCGCTTCGGCGGCGATGCGCTCGATGCGCTCGCTCCATTCCGGCAGGTCGGTAATGTCGCGGCCGGGGCGGTAATACGGTTCGAGCCAGATGGGGCGGTTCAGCCCGAGTATGCCGCTCAGATCGCCCGTGAAATGTTGTCCTTCCTGCTTCGGACGCGTGCATGACCCCACCATCAGCATTTGTTTGGTGTATTGCCGGTCGGGAATGCCGAAACGCGCCATATCGAAAAACATACGCCGCGAGCCGCGTTTCATGCCCCGCATCATATCGGCGGTCACGGGCAGGTATTTGGTGGAGGCCTGGCTGGTGCCGCTCGACAAGGCGAAATAAGGTGTCTGACCCGGCCAGCAGATATCCGGCAGGTCGTACAGGTGCGCCTGCACCCACCAGCGGTCGTACATGCCCTGGTAATCCGTTGCAGGGGTTTGTTTGGTAAACGCCGCCGCCACATCGGGCGCAGAGAGGGCTTCCTGAAAGCCGTGGTAACGTCCGAAAGCGGTGTTGCGCGCTTTGTTCAGCAGCCGGAATAGTTGAATGTGCTGTTGTTCGAGCGGGGTAAGGCGACGGCGACCGGTGATGGCGCCGAGGCGCGTACCTTGCCGGATCAGGCTTCCGATAATGGACATGGATGGTTGCAGGTTTTCAAAAGCGCCAGGATATTCCGGCACCTGCAAAAGTCACGTAGTGAACGTCGGCGTATGGAAACTGTGGGTTAAGGATGGGTAAATTTTTGGTAAAGCGGACGGTGATTCTGGAGCGTGATTTAGACTATGATTCTGGACTATGATTTAGACTGTGATTTAAGATGATTTATATGATGGCCATGATTATGGTAAGTGCGAATCATGGAAATCGCCCAATTATTAAAACCCAAACGTTACCACCGGCTTCGGAGAAGCCCAACATTTGTAGAAAACCCAAAGCGTAAAAACCGGCTTCGGAGAAGCCCAACATTTGTAGAAAACCCAAAGCGTAAAAACCGGCTTCGGAGAAGCCCAACATTTGTAGACGCCCGGCATTTGTAGAAAAGCATAGACATGTTGTTAAACCATATTAGAATTGGTGTCCGGTACCTTACCCGCGTCGTACAAACGTGCTGCCGCTTCCAGAGCTTGTGCAATTCGCTTTACCAGAATACGCGGGCTCAACACCTGCACCTGCGGCCCAAACCCCAGAATTTCCCGTTCCAGTTCAAAATTGAGCACCACTTCAATCTGAAGAATCGTGCTGTCGTCTGTTTCCTGTAAAACGGTTTGCGAGCGGTGCAGGGGTTTTGTCAGAATATACGGCGCTGTTTCGCGGCGCACGCTGAGGATGACTTTTGTCGGCCGGTCCTTTTCCGATTTAGTGACGCCGAGCACATTGTCGAAATAATGGTCGAAATCCACCTCAGGATAAGGGTAAAACGGCTCTCTCGACAATTCCTCCACACCTTCTATACGGTCCAGCGCCATGGTAACCAGGTGCCGCTTGGCCTTGTTTCTGCCAATGAGGAACCAGCGGTTGCGGTATTCCTTGAGTAAATAGGGGTAATAAATATCCTGCCTGGTTTTTTGCGCCCGAAACGAGCGGTAATCGATCAGCACGGCACGGCGGGCCGCAATGGATTTGTACAGCGGATCGATCCAGTTGAGTCCTTTGAGCAGCGGATTGGATTCGAACTGAATAATATCCGGGCCGTGCGTGCGGTTGCGTTGCAGTTCGTTTTCGAGTTTGGCGATCATTTCGCTCATTTCCCCGAAATGGTTGAAGCCGTTGAGGTGTTTGAGAATACCCACTACTTCGTTCATTTTCTGCAGGTCGGCAGAGGTGAGTTTGGATTGGGTAATGCTGAACGAAGGATCTTCGTAGGTGTAGTATTTCCGGTCTAAAACGACGATGGGCGCACTGTACAGTTTGTCGCTGCGCATGGTTTGCAGGTCCAGTTGGATGGTGCGTTTGCTCACGCCGTCCCGAATGCCTTCGTATTCGTACAAGGCTTCCGACACCCGATCGATCAGGTTTTCGAGCGTCCAGCGGCGGCCGCGGTTGCGCAGGCATTCGTCGATGGTTTTGTAACGGATGAGGGCTAGTTTGTTTAAAGCCATTTTTGGGTTGGTGTGTGGTGTTTCGTGTTTGGGGGTGGTAGCGCCTGGCCGCGGGTACCACGGTTTGTGACTTTGTGCCCTTGTGGTAAAAAAATGCTACGGGAGAAGTACTTGAGCGTATCTAGTTTTTCGTAAAGTTCGAAGGGTACCTGCACACAAAAAACCAAACACCCCCGCCCCCGGAACTTCCCATCCCTGCTTACGGTTTCGTTGTTCCATGAATACCGCAAAAATACCATGACGACCGCCATCTGCGCAATATAAGTGCGCAGTATTATTTTTACCTATATTTTTTGAAAAAATTTTTCAACACAAACAATTCATTATCAATATTTTAAAATAAGTTTTTATGCATATTCTAAAAATAATTTTTACTACGCAAATCGATTGCGCACTACCCTGTTCATCTTTGTAACATCAAAAACGAACAACACAACTTATGAATACCTCGAATAAAACAAAACCCATGATTACCGGAAAAGAATTGATCGGACAGGGATATGAACAGGGCAAAGCCCTGGGTGTGGCCCTCGAAATAGCCGCTACCGCCTTTGCAGACGCTGACAAACAAAAAACCCTGACCATACTGAAACGTGTGCGGAAAACACCCGAACGTTTCCTCGACGATGCCGTGCTGGCGCCGCTTGCCACCGCTTTCATTGAAGCCGCGCAAGCCGCTCTCGATACGACCATCCCGTTGAAAGAAACGGCCGACGAATACGCCATCTACGGAAAAGACCAGATCGAAGAAGGCGCCCTGAACCAGATGAACATAGCCATGAAACTTCCGGTGACGATCGCCGGGGCCCTGATGCCGGATGCGCATCAGGGTTACGGCCTCCCGATCGGCGGCGTGCTGGCAACCAAAAACGCCATCATTCCGTACGGCGTCGGCGTCGACATCGGTTGCCGTATGGCGCTGTCGGTATTCGACATTCCGGAAGCGCATTTCTTCGAACACAAGTCGTTCTACAAACGCGAACTGATTGCGCACACGGCTTTCGGCGCCGGAAACGGCTTCAAAGGCCAGGACCGCGCCTATCACAACGTGCTGGACCGCAAGGAGTTCGACATGAACGGACTGCTGCGCGGACTGAAAGACCGTGCATTTGCTCAACTGGGTTCTTCCGGCGGCGGTAACCACTTTGTAGAATGGGGTATCATCGATTTCGATCAGAAAGACGAGGCCCTGGGCGTGGAAAAAGGCCGTTACCTCGCCCTGCTGACGCACTCCGGTTCCCGCGGACTGGGCGCTACCCTCGCCGGGCACTACACCAAAATCGCCAAAGAACTGTGCAAACTGCCGCAAAACGCCGCCAACCTCGCTTACCTCGATATGGACAGCGAGGCCGGGCAGGAATACTGGCTGGCGATGAATCTGGCCGGCGATTACGCTTCGGCCTGCCATGAAGTGATACACCGCAAACTGACCAAAGCCATCGGCGCTACCGTGCTGGCGAAAGTGGAAAACCACCACAACTTCGCCTGGAAGGAAATGCTGAACGGCGAGGAAGTAATCGTACACCGAAAAGGCGCTACCCCTGCCGGAAAAGGTGTGATGGGTATCATTCCGGGCTCTATGACGGCTCCGGGATTTCTGGTGCGCGGAAAAGGCGAAAGCGCGTCCATTCACTCGGCATCGCACGGCGCAGGCCGGCAGATGAGCCGCACCCAGGCGATCAAAAATGTGTCGAAAGCCGAAATGCGCAACATCCTGCAGGACATGGGTGTAACCCTCATCGGCGGCGGACTCGACGAAGCGCCAATGGCTTACAAAGACATCAGCCAGGTAATGGCTTCGCAACAGGAACTGGTAGACGTGGTCGCCAAATTCACCCCGAAAATGGTGCGGATGGCGGATGACGGAAGCAAAGAAGATTAAAAGTGAGAGAGTGAGAGAGTGAGAGAGTGAGAGCCGACTTCGATTTCGCCGCTTCGCTCCAGTTCTTTCGATTGTAGGGCGAAGCGGTGGGATCGAAGTCGGCTCTCACCTCTCTCACTCTCTCACCTCTCACTCTCTAAAGAGTTGGCACTCGAAACCCGCAGCACCCTTTCGTCAGGCGTTTCCAACAGCGCCGTTGTGTGGACCGCGTACGGTTCCATATGCAGGTCGCGGGCGGTAGAATTGCCAAACCGTGTTGATTGTAGCAACACACTTGAATTGCAGGTTCGAATCCTGCTCCCTTCCGAACGGGAGGGATAGCATAACTGGTTAATGCACTGGACTCTTAATCCTTGAAAAAGAAGGGCAACTTTATAATAGCCCACGGAACGCACCGTCCGTATCCTGCTGATTTTCAGCAGTTTGCAGGAGACTTAGCAGATTTTGTACGCGGCCGGTACAGCATGAACCCGACGGATTTTTATTGCAATAGTACTTGATGTGAACGGGTGTATACCTGTTCGTACAAGCCCTTTGCTATGCCTTCCCAACGATTCCTGCCCTGCCGGCAGCACCCGGAATTTCCGTTTCCCGTGAACGGGTACGGCGCGGTGCGTTCTTTTTTGATCACTTTGAACCTTATCCCTATTATTATGAAATACGTAACTGTACCTATCAATCATGTCGCGCTGGTATTTAAAAAACAGCAACTCGTACAGGTGCTCACTACCGGCGATTACTGGATCGGTTTCGGTAAAACTGTCGAGATATTCGATATGTCGACGCCGTTTCTGCCCGGCCAGGAATTGAATATTTTACTGCAAAACCCGGAACTGGCTGCATTGCTCGACGTGGTGGAAATGACCGACAACGAAATTGCCCTGCTGTACAAAGACGGCAATTTCCGGCAGGTGCTGAGCGCGGGCAAATTCGCGTTCTGGAAAGGCGCCACGGTGTATTCCACCATCAAAGCCGACCTGAATGCATTGTACGTCGATGAGCGCATCGACAAAAACCTCATCGAAAAAGGCGCGTTGAATCCATATGTGCGCATTTTTCGGGTAGAAGCCTTCGAACAGGGCATTTTGCTGGTAAACGGCGCCATGGTACGCACCCTCGAGTCCGGCAACTACTACTTCTGGAAAAACAGCGACACCGTAGCCGTTTCCAAAACGGACATGCGGCAAATGTCGGTCGACGTGAACGGCCAGGAAGTGCTGACGAAAGACAAGGCGCAATTGCGCATCAACTTTTCCATGCAATACCGGGTAGCGGACCTCGTGAAAGCGGTCGTGGACAATAAAGACTTTGACAAACAACTCTACATCCAGATGCAGATGGTGTTGCGCGAAATTGTGGGCAAGTTGTCGTTCGACGAACTGATGGAAAACAAGGACCGCATCGCCGAACAGGCCCTGGCCGGCGCTACGGAAAAAGCGCGCCAACTGGGCGTCGAACTCGCCGGCATCGGCGTGAAAGACATCATTCTGCCCGGCGACATCCGCGACATCATGAATCAGGTACTGGTGGCCGAAAAACGCGCCCAGGCCAACGTCATCATGCGGCGCGAAGAAACCGCTTCTACCCGCAGCCTGCTGAACACCGCCAAACTGATGGAGGAAAACGCCATGTTGTTCAAACTCAAGGAGATGGAATACGTGGAAAAAATCGCGGAAAAGATCAACTCGATCACGGTTTCCGGCGGCAGCCAGGTGGTGGACCAGTTGAAACAATTGTTCGTGCAACGGTAACGCGGATTGCGCGGATTGTTAGCGGATTTACGCGGATTTGATTTCGAAAGGAGAACACATTGTTTTTCTTCCGAGGCCAGATCCGTGTGATCCGCTTTTTTCATCCGCGAAATCCGCGTTGCAGATGTCGTGCAGGTGTCAAAACTCCGTTCATTTCTGAACGAATTCTTAATGTTCGCCTACAGGTTCCTAACAGCGTGTTACCCTGGATTTTGCGCTCGTATACAGTTGGCTTTCAGCGCAGGGCTCCTATTTTTAACACTTTTCAGAAGAGCGGCGCACAAAACAGGAAGGCATCTGAACAATGTCGAAGTCTTTTACACTTGCACTTTTAATCCTTTTCACGGCACATTTTTCCACCCCGGTTTTTGCACAATGCAGCCCCGCCGCTCCGGCCGAGGGCGCCTGCTCCGGCGGCAACGGCGCGGCCTACGATGGCGTCAACATCAACAGCGGTCAAACCTACTGGTACAGCGGCACAGGCACATTCAACAATGGCAGCAACATCAACAACGGCGGTACGCTTCGCGTTTGCGGCAACCTTACCCTGAACGAGATCAACCTCAACGGCGGCACCATCATCATTGCCGGCGGCGGCACGCTCACCATCAACGGCAACGGCTCGCTGAACCTCAACAACAATGTCACCATCGCCAATTACGGCACCCTCAACCTCAACCGCGATGTGCAGATGCAGAACACGGGCAATGCGATCATCAACGCTACAGCTGCTTCGGTACTCAATATGGCCAACTACAAACTGAAGGTAACCGGCAGCAATACCTCCAGCGGCAATATCCTGATCAACAAGGGCACCATTTACCTCAACACCCTCGAAATAACCGACAACAGCAACGGCGTCTGCCTCGGAAACCAGTCGGTGATCGACACGAAATCTTACGTCAATTCGAAAACGAATGCTATTGTGGTAGAGCCCGGCGCTGTCGCTGTGCTTCGTTTTACGCAAAACGGCCAGAACAGCGCGGCGCTTTCCGCCACCTCCAGCCTGCACGTGTGCAAAGCGCCGGGCGCTACCTTCAACGGCACCAACGTGGGCGCCGCTACGGTGTTCGAAAACTGTATCTCCGCTTCCTCGGCGCTGCCGGTTACGCTGACGGCTTTTCAGGCGAAAAATTCCGGCGATGCCGTGGTGCTCGACTGGGAAACCGCGCAGGAAAAAGGCAACGATTACTTCGAGATCGAACGCAGTACGGACGGCGCCGGCTTTGAAGTTGTCAGTGAAAAAGTCCTGTCTACCGGCGACTCCCGCACGGCACAGCGCTACCAGTGGGTGGACAAAACGCCCGCCCCGGGACTGAATTACTACCGCCTGAAACAAACCGACCTGGATGGTACGGTTCATTTTCACGGCATCCGTTCGGTGAAAACGGCACAGCGCAATTTCTCCGCCGACATCTTTCCCAACCCTGTTTCGCAACAACTTTCCATTCGTTTTTCGGGTGACGAAAACAGTGCCGCACAGGTTGCGCTGTTCGATCTGACGGGCCGCCAGGTATACAGCGGCACCCGCAATGACGACCGCATTCTGATGGAAATCGATCTTTCCGGACTACCTGCCGGCACGTATGTGCTGCACATTTCCGATGATAAAGCCGTGCAAACCTTGCAGGTGACAAAACAATAAACACAGGGTGTTTGGTTTTTGGTGTTTCGGTTGTAATTATCAATCGCCTCCAAAACACGAAACACCAAAAACCAAACACGAAACACGAAAAAAAGGCGAATCGGACTTACGCCCAACTCGCCCAATAACCCTAAAAAACCAAATGAAAAGTTCTTAAATCACCTTATTGTTTGGTGAACTTGAGAATATCTGTATCGCCGTTTCCGCCGCTGGTGTGTTCAAAATGCATCAAAACGTCGGTCATTTGAATGATACGCCAGTCCTCTTCCAGTTCAGACAAGGCACTCGGTACGGCGCCGTTAAAGTCGATGAGAAACTTGTTGGCGCTGTCGTCGAAACCCGTGCCCCAGGTTCCGTTCCATGTCTGGCTGCCATTGGTAGCGCTCATAGAGCCGTTGGCGCCGAATTCGAAGGTATAATTGCTGTAATTACCTGTTTCGTCCTGTTTATCAAAAAACTGGGACACTTTCCAGGTGCCGGCTGCGGGCGTCTGGTTACCACCGTTCGAACCGCCGTTGCTATTGTCGTCGGAAGAATGGCAGGCGGTCAGGAAAGAAAGTAAAAACAGTGGAAGTATGGCAAACAGAATTTTGTTGGTGCGCATGGCGAATTTCTTTTTGTGAGTGATTAATGACACAAAAGAACCTGCCACTGCCCGGCGTACCAAAAACAAGTGACCCAGCCGGGCAATGTTCTGCCTGAACCGGAATTTTAGAAGATGAAAGAATTGGAATGTACCTGCAACAGCATGGAGCACGCAAGCGGTTTATTCGCCCGGGCGTACTTTATCTTTTGGGGCCTCCGGCCGTTGCAGTAATAGAATGGAAACGATGGTCATACAGAAAACAACCAGTTGGTACATAGAAGGCGTGTTTAAAAGATTAGGCGAAGTACGCCATTTTAGGAATTGAACAGCCTATGCAGATGGGATCTGAGGAACAGCAAGTCTGTAGAGCAATCAAAACCATTTGCCCAAAAACGAACTGAATATAAAGCACCATGCCTTCGTTGGAAAGAAGAAGGCAAATGAACGCTGCTCAAAAACTTGGGAAGATTTCGGCCACAAGAAACCACAAAAAATCTATATGTCTTCAAAAAAAATCCGGATGCGCTTTTTTTACCCGCTTCGTCAGGGGTTTTATTTCTTCCTTTTTTTCCAGTGTTGTGTCTTCCGCAATTCGAACAACTGCTCATACAAATTGACAAGACCGTAAGAGCCGATGAGCCCTTCGTCGGAAAGTATTTTTTCCCGACCGTCCGCGTACCTGATTTTCAGTTTTATGAAACGGGCGTGCGTCCAGTTGGCCAGGTAGGATTGAGACAAAGGCGCTGCTCCCACGTAGGAAATCGTACCGAAGATCCGGTGGGAAGTAGCCGTATCCACGACGGCTTTTAATCGCTTCGTGTTACTATTTGCAAAATAGGCCTCGCAAACAGCGCGCCTGTCGGCATACAACGTGTAACTGCAAACCCTGCAGGTGTCGTAGCACACGTCCGTAGTCCAGGCAATACTTTCGATTTCCGAATCGTCCGGTTTGCTGTTAAATTCCATAAAATTGCCATACCGGAAAACCAGGCGATCTTCTTTCTCTTTGTGTTGAGTATCATACACGTTCGCGTTACCGGACAACAGACCGATGACGGGATCTTTTTCACCCGCATCCTCATAAGAATAAATACCAAGCAGCCTTGTTTTGCTGAAATGATTCCATTTGCCGGGTATATGTACGCCGTATGTGCCGTCTCCCCGGTCGGTAATGGCAAAAAGGTACCGGGCATGAACCAGCAGATCCGTTCGCCCGTTGTGGTCGAGATCGAGTTTAAAAAAACGGTTCTGCCCGAATTCGGAGGTATCGGTAACGTTTTTTTCCCAGGCGAAATAGTACCTCCAAATACTGTCTATTTCGGTCATCAGAAACTGCTGCACTTCTTCTTTCGTGTGCAGGCTGTCGATGGCATTGGCCTGTACGGAGGGGATGAAAAACAGGCACAGTGCAATGGATATCAAGATTTTCATACCGGAAAATACAAAAAAAGCCCTTTCCGACAACCTCGGGAAGGGCTTTTTTATCATCAAGCAGATTTTTTACTGCTTGTCTTCCAGCGGTTTTTTCTCCGCTTCACGCATACCCTGACGAATTTCGTCTTCCACAGAGTTTTTGGCGTTGTTGAATTCGCGGATGCCCTTTCCGAGGCCGCGCATCAGTTCGGGTATTTTGTTGCCACCGAACATGAGAAGAACTACAAGAAAAATAAGCATGAGTTCCGTTGTGCCAAGGTTGCCAAGGAACAAAAACATCGCTGTCATGGTCGTAATTTTTAAAAATGATGGAGAAATACGGCCTTAACCGTATCATTTCTTTGATGCCATCTCTGACCGGAATGGCCGGGCAAAGTTACATGCCCCTTCACGCAATTAATATGCATTCACACCACATTAACCCTGCTTTTTTTAAAAGGGAGAATCAAAATGTATGATGTGAGAAGCGGAGTGTTAAAAATATACGTAGAACCGGGTAGTTTTGCTTCCCGGATTCAAAATTTTAACAAAGTTCATCCCGGTTTGTTTGACGCCCGACAACGTGCCGCCCCCCACTTCAATAATAAGAAGTCTATTCTACGCACATCCCGCGGTGTACGCTACACATCTCACTTCTCACTTCTTACTTCTGAAATAGCGGCGTACGCTACGCATCTCACTTCTCACTTCTCACTTCTTACTTCTGAAATAGCGGCGTACGCTACGCATCTCACTTCTCACCTCTCACTTCTCACTTCTCACTTCTAAAATGAAGGTTCAGGATATCATTTCCATACTCGAAGCCATCGCGCCATCACATTTGCAGGAATCGTACGACAATGCCGGACTGATCGTCGGCGACCCGGCAACGGAAGTCACAGGCATCCTTTTTTGCCTCGACTCTACGGAATCCGTTGTGGAAGAAGCACTTGCGCTGGGTTGCAACCTGGTGGTAGCGCACCATCCCATTGTGTTCCGCGGGCTCAAACGCTTCAATGGCAGCAGTTACGTGGAGCGTACCATCATGCAGGCCATCCGCAAAAACGTAGCGATTTACGCCATTCATACCAACCTCGACAATGTGTACCGCCAGGGGGTAAATGCCAAAATTGCCGAAAAACTGGGTTTACTGGACACCCGAATCCTGTTGCCGAAACCCGGACAAACGGAAATCGGGGCCGGTATGCTGGGCTTTTTGCCCGAAGCGATGAATGAAACAACGTTTCTCCAACACGTCAAATCGGCCCTTCACGTCTCCTGCGTACGGCATACGGCACTGCGCCAAAAACCAGTTCGGACCGTAGCGGTGTGCGGCGGCAGCGGCAGTTTTTTACTGTCGGATGCGCTCCGTGCCGGGGCGGATGCGTTCGTGACGGCCGACTTCAAATACCACGAATTTTTCGATGCGGAAGGCCGCCTGGTGATCGCCGACATCGGGCATTATGAAAGTGAGCAATTTACGATCGAACTTTTATACGAGATAATTCGGGAGAAATTCCCTACTTTTGCGCTCCATTGCACAAAAGTGAACACCAACCCCGTTCATTATTTGTGAAAAAGGCAAATTGCAAATTGCAGAAAGGAATGATAACCAAGGGTTTACATGAACTTTTTTGCCGTTTGACTGTTTGCCCTTTGCCATTTAAGTAAACTGCCCGATTACCGGAATTCATCCATTTTTCATTAACTCACCCACCATAAATACAGTATGCCTGTAGAAGCAACCGTTGCCGAAAAACTACAAATGCTGTGGAAATTACAGCAAGTTGACTCCCAGTTGGACGAAATCCAGATCCTCAAAGGCGAACTTCCTATGGAAGTTTCCGACCTGGAAGACGAGGTAGCCGGACTGGATACGCGTATCAAAAAATTGAAGGCCGCTTACAAGGAAAGCGAACAGGAAATCGGTCGTCTCCAGGTAACAGCCAAGGAAGCCGACGCCAACATCAAAAAATACCAGAAGCAGCTGGAGGAAGTGAAAAACGACCGCGAGTACAATGCGCTGCAAAAAGAGATCGACCTCGCTAAACTCGACATTCAGTTGTCGGAGAAAAAAGTGCGCGAAGCCAAAGGCGGCCTGGAAGCCAAAAAAGAAAGCCTGAACATCTCCGAAGCACGTTTCGAGGCCAAACAGAAAGAACTGGAAGCCAAAAAAGTGGAACTGCAGGGTATCATCGAAAAAACCGAGCAGGAAGAGAACCAACTGCGCGCACAGAGCGATAAAGCACGCCACGGTATCGAAGACCGCCTGCTGAACGCTTACGATAAAACCCGCCGTACCTACCGCAACGGACTGGCCGTGGTAACCGTCGAGCGCAGTTCCTGCGGCGGCTGTTTCAACAGCGTTCCCCCGCAGGTAAAACTGGAAATCGGCCTGCACAAAAAAATTATCGCCTGCGAACACTGCGGCCGTATTCTGGTCGACACCTCCATTGCATATCCGGAGACGCTGGTGGAAGCCTGATATCCTAAGAGTATTCGAGTATTCGAGTATTCGACTGACAACGAGCCTTTTATAGTCGAATCCTCGAATCCTCACCCCACGAATCACCCTTGAAATCCTCCCGAAGCAGTGTGTTTCGGGGGGATTTTATGTATTTATTAAGAATTAAAGTTTTTTTCGTCGGAAAAAGTGTTAAAGCTGGTGTATGTTACAGCGGTAATACGTTTCTTGCATTGTTTTTTTTAATAATACTGTTTCATGATAGCCATTCGCCTTAATCGGTTTCTCCTATTCTTATTGGTGCTGGTGTGTTGTATGAGCAACTATTCCGCTTCAGCCCAATCATTTACCGTATATGACAGTATGCCCCAGCTCGAGTCCCGCATTGAGAATGCGAAGGACACGACACTGGTTATAAACTTCTGGGCGACATGGTGCAAACCCTGCATCGAAGAACTCCCCTGTTTCGAAGAATTACGCGAACGTTATCATGGTCAAAACGTACTGGTTATCCTTGTAAGCCTCGATTTTAAGAGTCAGTTAGAGAAAAAATTCATCCCCTTTTTGAAAGAGCGTCAGTTTAAGTCGGAAATAGCGCTCCTTGCCGACCAGGACGCCAACACCTGGATTCCCAAGATCAGTGAAGAATGGGACGGAGCGATACCTGCAACGGTGATTATAAAAGGTCAGCAACGAAAATTCAACCTGGGCAAATTTGCAAACTACACCGAACTGGAAACATTTGTGCGCCCCTTTCTTGCCGACGTTTCGGCACTAAAAGATATTTCAGAATACCCCTGCCTTACAGGCAAATAGGCCATCTTGGCTTCATCAGCCCTGATAATCCGACATTCATCCCATTATCGTTCATTCTTTTATTCCCTCCGGTTGCTTCATGAAGAAAGCCGTCTTCCCCCCGCTGATGCTGGCAGGCGTTTTCCTGCTTTTTATTTCTGCTACTAACACCTCTTCCACCGGCTATGCCGTCGGAGACCGCGCAGAAGATTTTTCCCTGAAAAGTGTAAATAATAAATTGGTATCCCTGGCCGACTACAAGGAGGCACGTGGTTATATCGTTGTTTTTACCTGTAATCACTGCCCATACGCCCAGTTGTACGAGCAGCGTATCATCGACCTGCACAACAAATACGCGCCGCAGGGCTATCCCGTAATTGCCATCAATCCGAACAGTCCGCTGATCGTAGAAGAAGATAGTTTCGAGGAAATGCAAAAGCGCGCCAAAACATATAAATACCCTTTCGAATACCTTTTCGATGAGGAACAAAAGGTGTATCCAAAATTCGGCGCCACCCGCACCCCGCACGTTTTTTTGCTGGATCAGGACCGGTTCATCCGCTACATCGGCGCCATAGACGACAACCCGGAAACGCCCAAATCGGCCAAAAACCGCTGGGTGGAAAAAGCCGTAGAAGCCCTCCTGCGCGGTGATAAACCCAATCCGGATTTTACCCGGGCAGTCGGTTGTACGGTAAAAAAGAAACCTACCGTAGCGCCGGATCCGGTATCCGCACAAAAAGAAAATACCCCTGCAAACGGCGGGGAACGCTGAAACGCTGATTTCGCTGATTTTTTAGCGGATCACGCAGATTTGATCTCGGCAAATGAATCATTTGTTCGTTTTTCGGGACCCAATCCGCGTGATCCGCTTTTTTTTATCCGTGTAATCCGCGTTTCAGTCGTCCAGCCCTTCTTCCTCTTTCGTCATCACTTCCGCCAGCGTTTGCGTACGGTGCATATTGCACCAGGTACAGTCATCTTTCCCGCATCCGGTATCGAATGTACGGGCCTGAATCCGGCTCCAGGTGCTTTTGATCGTATCTCTCATCGCCAGTATTTCCGCACCGGAAAATTCGATATCCACTACCTGAAAAACGCCCCGCTTATCCGGCTCCAGCCAGGAAATAGCCGTTTTACCTACCTCTTCCGGGTAAATACGCGCCGTTTCCAGCAGGACGCGGTAAAATGCCATTTGCCGCCAGTACTCGCCGCCATGCGGTTGTTTTTCATCGGGCGGCGCCGTTTTTTTCGGGTCCGGCGTACCTGTTTTGTAGTCGACTACACGGATGGTGCGGTTTTCGAGCCATTCGACCTTGTCTATAACGCCGGTCAGCGGCACGCCATCCAGTTCGATTTTATCCACTTTCCTTTCCACGATGGCCCGTTTGCGCCAGTAAGGCACCTGTTCTACATGAATACGGCGCAGGTAATCCTTCCCCAGCGCCATACGTTGTATAAACCCGTTTTCAGAAAAATAGCCGCGTTGCCGGTCCATTTCCTGTGTAAAAATGCGCAGCAGCGAATCCGCTGAAGGCCATTGCATTTTTTTATCGGCTTTCATTTTCAGCGTAAATTGCTGCAAGGCGCCGTGCATGGCTACGCCGAATGCCGCCGCCTCACTCATGGCTGCCGGGATTTTTAAAACGTCTTCATAATAAAAAGCCAGCGGACAGCGCAGGTACCTGTTCATGGCCGTAATGCTGAGGCTGAAATCGGCCAGCAACTCATCCAGTAAAGCAGGCTCGGGGAAACTGATCACCGGCTGCGGCGGCTCCAGCAGCAGTTGCGTCTGTGTTTCCAGCAGCAATGCGGACGGGATAGACACTTTTTCGTGTGGAAGCGCCGTTTCGTCCGCAAAACGCGTTTGAGTGATTGCCTTGCCGTCGTCGGCCGTGGCTGCCCAAGAAATCTGCAGGTTGGCTTTCGCGCGGGTGAGCGCCACGTAAAACAGCCGGCGGCGGGCTTCCATGGCATCTTCTTCTCCCGATAAGGTAAGTGTAGGCGGAAGCGGGAATCGGCCGCTCTTATTGCCTGCACTTTTTTCCCAGGCATCGTCGCTGCAATCGAACAGAAAAACGTGCTCGAATTCCAGCCCTTTTGCCGAGTGCGCCGTCAGCATTTGCACGCCCGGACCGCTTTGTACGGGTTGCGCTACCGGCATGGCCAGTTGGTTATCGTCCATACTGCGCATTAAATCAAGCAAATGTCCGAGCCCGCCGGGCACCGCAGCCAGGCGCGGATTACGTGCCGATTCGCGCCGTACAAATTCCATAAACGTGTGCAGCACCTGGATATGCCACACCCTGTCGGGCTGGTTGAGGGCCCAGGAAACCAGCCCGCTTTGCGTATACAGACGCTCTACGAGTTGGGGCAATGGCAGATTGGCCGCGTCGGCTACCCAGCCGTTGAGGCGTTCGGCGAGTTGTACATATTTTTGAAAATCAGACAATTGCAGCGTTTCCAGAAATGCGGTATCGCTCAGCAGGGCGCGCCAGAACCGTTCGCGTGTTTCCACCTGTCCGGCTTTTACATACAACGCATTGCCGTGGCCCGACTGCTCTTGTGCTGCCCGGCGAATCGCCAGTGCGATCCGGGCGAGGTCGAAAGATGCCAGGTTGAAAAACGAAGCGTGCAACAGCGGGAACAGGCGGTGGTCGCCGGAAAACGGCTCCGAAACTTCTTCCCGCAGATACGTAAGCAGTTCACGGAATTGCTGCATTACCGGCAATTCCAGCGCATCTACCGGGCGTTTGGTCTGGTACGGAATCCCCTTTTTTTCGAACAGCGTGAGCAGGCGCGTCGCCTGCCGGTGCCGGGCATACAGCACAGCAATGTCGGAAGGAGGGGTGCCGCCTGCGATAAGCCGCTGGATTTGCCCGGCAACGTCGGCCAGTTCGTGCAGGCGGTTTTCATACACGACCATACGCGCTGGAACGTGTCCGGGTGAGGCCGTCAGGAAACGCGGCGCCATCGCGCGCAGCACTTTGGTCAGCGGCTGATCGAGCCGGTTGATGGCACGGATCGTGTTGTTGCGAATCACCGTTCCGGAAATATCCAGAATCGGCTGCGCCGAGCGGTAATTTTCCTCTAACACAATGGTTTGCAAGCCTTTGCGATATTGCTGGTAAAACTGTACCAGGTTTTCGAGGCGGGCGCCCTGAAATTCGAAAATACTCTGATCGTCGTCGCCGACAATAAAAATATTGGGAATCTCCCAGTAATCGAGCAACTGATTCAGCAACTGGAACTGTGCGCCGTTGGTATCCTGAAACTCGTCTACCAGCACATACTGGTAACGTTCCTGGTACGTACGCAGCAGGGCTTCGTTTTTTGAAAACGCTTTCGTCACCCACAGCAGCATGTCCTCGTACTCATAGCGGCCACTGCGTTCGAGCATTTGCTGGTAACGCGGATACAAGTCGGCAGCGGCTTTCAGGCGTGTCATTTTCTGGATGACGTCGTCTATTTGCGCCTGTTTCAGGTCACCTTTCCGGGCGTTTTTCGTTTTTACCTTGTAAATAAAATCGGGATTGGTTGGCAGGCCCCGGATGAATTCGTCGCATTTTTTTAGCACGAAACCCGGCGTCCAGCCTTCTTTTTTCATGGTGGAAAACAGGTCGCGCAAATGGTTTTCAAACTGGAAAATATCCTTCCTGCCTTCGCGGAGCGGGTGCTCCGTCGGCAATTTGACCAGCATTTGCCGCACCATTTCGATGCGCTCCAGTTCGCTCAGCGGCTCCAGTTTCCCTTTTCCGAAAGCCTCGGGATTCTCCTGAATCACGCGGTTGCAAAAAGCGTGGAAAGTAAAGATCGGCACCCGGTGGGCTTCCGGACCGATGCGTTCGAGCAGCCGCTGCCGCATGGCGTTGGCGCCGGCGTCGGTGAAAGTGAGGCATAATACGTTTTGCGCCCGCGCATCCGATCGCAGCAGAATATTGCCGATACGTGCCGTGAGGATATGTGTTTTGCCGGTGCCCGGACCAGCCACAACCAACACGGGGCCTTCGGTCGTTTCCACGGCCAGTTGCTGCGCAGGGTTCAGCGTTTGAAGAAATGCGCGAAAAGCCTCGTTGTATTGCTGGAGATCATTCATGTGACGCGGATTACGCAGATTATTTGCGGATTACGCGGATTGGCAACTCGGGTTTTCACAGGCTATTCAACTTTAAAAAGTGTTTAATCATAATTACTCCTGCAAAAATCTGTAATTATCTGCTCAAATTCATATTTGAAATGATCCACTTCCACCTGCATTCAAAATCCGCGTAATCCGCATTTCAAATCCGCATAATCTGCGTTTCACAAAATTCCAGCGCCCGCCGCTCCGACCATGACGACTCGCGGTCGCCTCTGGCCCGGAAGCCGCAATGACCGCCGCCGGGCGACAGTTCGAAATAGAAATACGGATGCGTTTCGGCAATTTCCGTCGGGAAACATTCGGGGGTGAGAATGGGGTCGTTCACGGCATTAACCAGCAGGGTGGGCACCCGGATGCCGGCGAGGAAGTTTTTGGCCGATGCATTCCGGTGAAATTCCGCCGCCGAGGCATAACCGCAGATAGGTGCGCTAAACCACTCGTCGAAATCGTGCCAGCGGCGCACGTCTTTTAGTTTGGACACATCCAGTTTACCGGGGAATTGCTGGTTTTTCAAATGCATCTTTCGTTCCAGAAACGCCATAAACCGCTTTTTGTAAATATAATTATCCCAGCGGTCGAGAGCGTCGGATCCGGCGGCTATGTCGCAGGGCGAAGAAAACGCCACCCCCGCTTTTATCTGTGGCGCCAGATCGGCGCCTTTGGTGCCGAAATATTTCATCGTGATATTGCCCCCCATGCTGTAACCCACCAGCACCACCGTTTCATAACGTCCGGTTTCGAGGGTGTGGCGCACGACAGTATCGATATCTTCGGTATCGCCATGGTGATACATGCGGAAACGGCGGTTCATTTCCCCGGAACAGGAACGGCAATTCCAGGCCAAAGCATCCCAGCCGTTTTGCACAAAATGCCGGGCCGTACCGCGGATGTATTGCCCGGCCGAACTGCCTTCCAGGCCGTGGGTCAGGATAACCAGCCGCGGATTGCCGTGCAGAAGCCAGTCGAGATCGAGAAAATCGCCGTCGGGCGTTTCTATTCTTTCGCGTTGATAATCAATGCCTTTTACACGGCGCAGGATGCCCGGCGCCAGCGTTTGCAGGTGTCCGTTGAACTGCCAGCGCGGCGCGCCGGGAAAGGAAGAACGTTCAATAAGCGGCATTGTCGGAATCGATTTTTAGAATTATGGCGAAAACAGTCGCTGATGCGGAATAGTTTTAGCGGATTGATAACGGGTAAAGTATTTTTTTGTTGAAACTTGTGGCGGGGCGCGTAGCCTGAAATATCGAACATTATTATTGGTAACTGAATGAAATTTCTTTCGTGGCTTTGTTGCTGTCTTTTTTTCATCACTGCCTGCCAGTCGGATACCGACCGGCTGCGCGAAGCGGAGCACCGGTTTTTGGAAATCATGTCGGTTCCGGAAAAATTTCAGTTGACCGCCGGAAAAGACACCCTGTTTCTACCGGTGTTGCCAGGGCCCGAATCAGCGCAGGAATCCAAAGCGCAGGCTGCGGAATTGCAGGCGCAGATTCGGAAAATCGACGGAAAATCGCTCGGCAATTCCGACCGGAAACGCCTGGATGCGCTCACTAAGGCAACGGAAGATCTCGTAGCCCGCGGCGTTTCCATGCCACTCGAACAGATCAGTATGCAGGTGGCAGAACCTTTCCGGCAAGCCTTGATATACAACAATACCGAACTGACGCGGCGTTTGGTGGAATATATCCCCGCATATGTAGCGGAAATGGAACAACGCTGGCCGCCGGACACTTCCAAAAAAAATCCGGAAATCGTACACGCTGCCGAATCTGCCTACGATGCATTGCTGCAACTGGAACAGGAATCACCCGCTACTTCTAAGGAGCAATTCGAGGCAGCACGACGGGCCTGGAAAGACTACATGGGATTGTGCCGGAGCGGTTTATTATCTCAAAACAACAAATAGTCCGGATACAAGATGCGCAATATGGGTTTCCGGGAAAGGTATATGAGAATGCTCCAGACTTTTCGGGGGCGTTTTACTTCTGAAAAGTTCAGACAAAGGCTGTCCGCGATTCGTGCGGGCGGTATGGGTCGTTTCTTTTCCCGTTTCTATTCGCGCATGTCGCTTTGGGTTCGGCGGCACCCGAAAACGTCCGTAGCGCTGGCTATTTTGCTGCTGGTATGGCTGTTTTGCCTGCCCAGCCCATTGTTCCATGAGCCTGTTTCCGTGGTACTGGAAGACCGCGAAGGACAATTGCTCGGCGCGCGCATCGCTACCGACGGACAGTGGCGTTTTCCGGAGAGCGACTCCGTACCAACCAAATACGCCGCCTGTGTCATCGCTTTCGAGGACAAACGTTTCCGCTGGCACCCGGGGGTCGATCCTATCAGTCTGGGGCGTGCCATGTGGCTCAATCTGAAACACGGGCAGGTTGTGAGCGGGGGCAGCACCCTTACCATGCAGGTAATCCGCATGGCGCGCGGCAACCCGTCGCGTACCATTCTGGAAAAAATCCAGGAGGTGTTCATGGCCACCCGGCTCGAACTCACTTATTCCAAAACATCCATTCTGAACCTGTACGCTTCGCACGCCCCGTTTGGCGGCAACGTGGTGGGTATTGAAGCGGCTTCCTGGCGGTATTACGGCAAAAGCCCGCATTTGCTGACCTGGGCGGAAGCGGCCACGATGGCGGTTTTGCCCAACAGCCCTGCACTCATTCACCCCGGCCGCAACCGCAACGCACTCCTGCTCAAGCGCAACGGTCTGCTGGAGCGCCTGCGCGACAATGGGACCATCAGCGCGGCGGAGTGTGAGTTATCGCAGGAAGAACCTTTGCCCGAACAACCCCTGCCGCTGCCCCAACTGGCGCCGCACCTGCTCGACCGCCTGGCAGCCGGCGGCGCATCGCGTTTTCACACGACACTCGATAAAGACCTGCAACAACGTATAACGAGTATTCTGGCGCGCCGGCAGGAAATTTACCGAGGCAACGACGTACATAACCTCGCCTCCATCATCATCGACGTAGCCACCGGCGAGGTACTGGCCTACGTCGGCAACGTGCAGGGCGCCGGCAGGGAGCACGGCGAATCGGTAGACATTCTCACGGCCCCGCGCAGCACGGGCAGCATCCTGAAACCGTACCTGTACGCCCTGGCGCTGGAAAACGGCGATATCCTGCCCAACAGCCTGCTGCACGACGTGCCGACCCAACTCGGGCAGTACAAACCGGAAAATTATTACGAAACCTACGATGGCGCGGTGCCTGCCAAACGCGCGCTCATCCGTTCCCTCAACGTACCCTTCGTGCTGCTGCTGCAACAATACGGTCTGGAAAAATTCCATTTCAACCTGCAACGCCTGGGCATTTCTACCCTCAACCGCCCGCCCGCGCACTACGGGCTCTCGCTCATCCTCGGAGGCGCGGAAGCCAGCCTGAGCGACATCACCAATATTTATGCCTGCATGGCGCGGCGGCTCGGCAATTTTTACGAACGAAACGGCCGCTACGCTTCCGACGATTTCCGGGCGCCTGCCCTGCTGAAAGGAAAAGCGGGGGCACAAAACAAGGCGCAGCAAAGTACAACCGACCTGCTCAGCGCCGCCTCCATCTGGTACACGTTCGAGGCGATGCGCGAAGTGGAACGCCCCAACAGCGCCGGGGAATGGGAACTATTCCGCGCCGGCCGGCCCATTGCCTGGAAAACAGGCACCAGCATGGGGTTCCGCGACGCCTGGGCAGCGGGCGTAACACCGCGGTATGCCGTCGGCGTATGGGTGGGCAATGCCGACGGGGAAGGACGCCCGGGGCTGCTCGGCGTGGAAATGGCGGCGCCGGTACTGTTTGAAATTTTCGAACAATTGCCCGGCGGCGAGCGCTGGTTCGATCCGCCATACGACAACATGGTACAGGCGCCCGTTTGCCGGAACAGCGGATGGCGGGGCAGCGATCTTTGTGCAAAAGACACCCTGTGGATTCCCAAAAGCGGACTAAAAGCCGCTATCTGCCCGAACCACCAATTGCTGCACCTCGACTCTACGGGGCTGTGGCAGGTGAACAGCGATTGCGCCTCACCTGCCTCTATGCAGCACGTACCGTGGTTCGTGCTGCCGCCTATCGAAGAGTTTTATTTTAAAAGTAAAAACCCTTCATATGTGTCGCCGCCGCCTTTCCGCGCGGATTGTATCGGCTCGCAAACGGCACACGTACAGTCGCCCATGCAACTCATTTACCCGAAAAATCCGACCCGGATTTACGTGCCGGTCGACCTGGACGGCAAACTGAGCAGCACCGTTTTCCAGGTGGCGCACCGGACGCCGGGCATCGAGATTTTCTGGCACCTCGACGGCGTGTACCTCGGCAGCACGAAAACTTTTCACCAGATGGCGCTGCAACCGCCCGTCGGGCCGCACGTGCTGGCGCTGGTGGACAAGGACGGATACCGGCTGGAACAGAAATTTGAAATTGTAGGTAAATAACGTACCGCCGAACCCCTGTTCGGCGTAAACCATTCCTCACGTACCGCCGAACCCAGTTCGGCGTAAACCATTCCATGAAACGCTTCCAAACATGCATCGCCACCATCCGCCGCCTCCGTTACCCCGGCAGCCAACGCTACTGGGAACGCCGCTACGCGCAAGGCGGTGACTCCGGCGCCGGATCATCGGGCGTACTGGCGGAATACAAGGCCGGGGTGCTGAATGCATTCGTGGAAAAACGCGGCATACAAACGGTAGTGGAACTGGGTTGCGGCGACGGGCAGCAGTTGCTGCTGGCAAAATATCCTGCCTACACCGGCCTGGACATTTCTCCTTCTGCCGTGGCGCGTTGCCGGGAATTATTTTCGGGAGATACTGGCAAAACGTTTTCCGTATACGACCCGGAGCATTTCGAACCTGTTGATTTTCAGGCAGATCTGGCTATTTCACTGGAGGTTGTTTTTCATTTGACGGAGGAGCGTGTGTACCAGCTTTACCTGCAGCATTTGTTCGCGTTGGCCCGGCATTGGGTGGTCATTTTTTCATCGGACGAAGCGGATCGGAGTGGCGGGATTTTCCCGCATTTCCGGCAGCGGAAGTTTTCCGGTGACGTACCGGAAGGGTGGGTTTTGTGGGAGCGAATCGAAAATCCGCACCGGGACAGAAGCGTGTCGGATTTTTTTGTTTTTGAATGTAAAACGTATCGGTAGCACGGCTTTCAAGCCGTCGGGAGTGTGACATTTCTGTCGCACGTATAATATTCCGGCGCCATGAATGGCGCCTTCCCGACGGCTTGAAAGCCGTGCTACCGATAATTACACCGAACTGGGGTTCGGTGGTACTAGATACCGATAATTGCACCGAACTGGGGTTCGGTGGTACTAGATTTTTCGCACATTGCCCGAGCCCGACACCTGCTGTGTCACCTGCGGATTTCCTTCATATTCCACATCGCCGCTACCGCTCACGGTCACGTTCAGGCTTTCGCTGACGTTCACACGCACGTCGCCGCTGCCGGAAACGGTCACCGTGGCTGTTTTGACCGGGCAGCTGAGAGCGTCCACATTTCCGCTGCCGCTGACGGTGCATTTCAGGTCGTCGGCCACACCGGCCAGGTATACGTCGCCGCTGCCGCTGACGCGGGTATCGATCTTGTTAAAATCGACGTTGAACACCTTCAGGTTGCCGCTGCCGGAAATGCCCAGGTTGAGTTGGTCGCCCTGAATGGCATCGGGCACGTCCACATCGGCGCTTCCATTGATTTTGAAACCGTCCCACGACGGCGCCCAAACGCGGACTTTCAGGTTGTCGACATCGAATACGTCGCGGTCGAAATGGATTTTCAGTACGCCGTCATCTTCTACGGTTTCGAGGTAGGCGATTACGCTGTTTTCGCAGGTCACCTCCACTTTGTATTCGCTGCCGGTGCGTACTTCAACGTCACCGGGCACGTTCACTTCGAGGGCATGAAAATTATCGACGTTTCGGATTTCCGTTTCGAGTTCGCCGTTGCCGCGCACACCGAATACGTCGCAGGAAGACAGGGTAAACAAGGTAACTGCCGTGAGCAGCAGGGCGGAAAAATTCATTTTGGTTGTCATTGCTTAATGGATCGTTTTTGTGAGTAATCGAAATCTTTACCCTGAGACACACCAGATTTGACTTACCCTGATGCCCGCAGAATTTTTTTTTACACATCCGGATGGTATCCGCATCTTTGCCACTATCCGGGCTCCGGAACACCACCGACGTTTCCGGTGTTTCCAAACTAATTCCACTTATATGCAAACCGATCCAGGCCTGCTCCGCAAACTTGCCGATGAAAACGACGTAAAAATCCTGCCTGCCGGCTCGGTGGTCCTGAATTTTCAGGCTTACGTTAAAAGTATACCGGTCATTCTGCGCGGACACATCAAGGTGGTGGCCGAAGACGACGGCGGCAATGAAATCCTGCTCTATTACATCCGGCCGGGCGAAAGTTGTGTGATGGCCATACTGGGCGCCCTGACCGGCACTTCCAGCAAAATAAAAGCCGTAACGATCGAGGAGACCGAGATCATTTTTATCCGGCCCGAAAAAGCGGCCAAACTGGTAAAGGAACACCCTGCCTGGGCGGAATACATTTTCCAGTTGTATCAAAGCCGTTTTGAAGAATTGCTGCAACTGGTGACCAACATCAGTTTTAAAAAAACAGACGACCGTATCGTGGAAATGCTGCGTGAAAAGGCACAAATATTCGGCTCGCGGGTGATCGACATCACGCACCAGCAAATTGCCGAAGAAATCGGCAGCACCCGCGAAGTGGTCACACGTATTTTAAAAAAACTGGAACAGGAAGACGTGCTGCGGACGGGCAGGGGGAAGATCCGGTTGTTGT
>JAKQJD010000127.1 GCA_029561355.1 Bacteroidota bacterium
TTCGCCGGGGTGAACTTCATTGGTAGTGAGGTAAAAGAAGCGTTTATCACTTGAAATCTGTACTTTTTGTACCTCGAAACGCCCTTTGGTGAGTTGTTTTTTCACGCCGGTATTCAGATTCAAGGTGAACAGGTGCGCATATCCATCCGCTTCAGATTGGTAGTACAGGACGTGATCATCCAGAAACCCCAGGGCGTTCACAGGGCCACCAATCCAGGCTTCGTCGCGTTGCCGGTCCAGGGTTTTCAACGAAGCGGCGGCTGGATCAAGTTGTGCGATCCAGCGGTCCTTGTTGTCGAGACTCCGCACGACGAGCACGGCATAGGCTCCATTTTCCGAGCAGATAAAATCGTCGAAATAGACCTTTCGGGGCTCCTTCTTTCCAGTTTTGACTGTATCTGAAGCAGTTGCATATTCTTTCAGGTATTCCGGTTGATCGCCAAGCCCGTCCAGCCCCGAGAGGTTCACTTGCACGGCGGTGTCCCGTAGCACGTCCAATACCCAGAAGGTTTGGCTGGTTTGAGCGCTGCCCACTTTGGTGCGGCCGGGAATGTCTTCGGTAAAGCCCGATTCCGTCACGTAACTGGGCACAATGGTGCGCCGGTTGCCCTTAGGGCTGTTGCTCAGCCGGTACGTGATAAAACGGCCGTCAGGACTCATTTTAAGGTCATCGACGCGTTTGTTCTCCAGATAAATAGTTTTCGGCCGCCGCGGTCTGGCGTTTTTTTCATTTCGTTGTTCTTCCTTTTTTTTGTCGGCTCTTTCCTGAATTACCTGAAAAAGGTCACTCTGCTGCTCTTTCAGCCATGTTTCCTGACGGCTTTTTCTGGCAGGTTCGTTTTCGGGTTCATCCGTGAAATTTGTCCATTGTGTAAGCAGTCCACCAGCCAGTTGAATACTGTATAGGTTGTCGCCTGTGGTAAAAAACACTTGCGATTCATCGGCGCTGAAAAACGGATCATCTTCGCCATTTACCGTATTTGTCAGCATAGTGGCCTTCATGGTTGGGATATTCAGCAAAAACAAATCGCCGTTTTTGACATATAGTTTTTTATCCCTGCTTTTATCGTAGATGCCATTTCCCGCAGGCAACGATTTCCTGATCTCCGGCTTTACCATAACCGGTTTTCCTGCTGACAGGTCGTAAGCGTACAGCGAATCGGCTCTTTTCAGTTCAGGATTCCAGTTGAAGTAAATCGTTTTGCTGTCATCCGACCAGAATGGCGAAGAAGGCAGCGCGCCGACAGAAATTTTTGGGTCGGCCATGATTTTGTCGATGGTCAACTGGGCATTCAACGAACAGGAAAACACCAGAAAAAGGGCGAAGGCGAGCGGGAATTTCATACGTTTTTGCTTTCAAACAAGAATATGGATAAATCGCCGCAAGTTTACGAAAAGCAATTCTACTCGTTATCGGAAAACAGAAACGCTATCTTTGCCGGCATGACAAACGATGTTAAAACGCCCTTTCGACTGTTGTTTTTTTGCCTGCTGCTGGCGGCTTGCGGACACGAGGAAAAGAAGCCTGTTCTCTTCGAGTTGCTTCGCAAGGAATCAACGGGACTCGATTTCGAAAACGTCCTGCGTCAAAGCAGCGAGTTCAATGTATTTAATTACATGTACTTCTTCAATGGCGGCGGCGTGGGCGCCGGCGATTTCAACAACGATGGCCTGACGGATCTGTATTTCACCAGTAATATGGGCCCGAACAAGATGTTTTTGAATCAGGGCGGCCTGAAATTCAAGGATATTACCGAACAAGCCGGCGTAGTGGGCATGGACGGCTGGACCTCCGGTGTGAGCATCATCGACCTCAACAACGACGGCATGCTCGATTTGTACACCGGCCAGATCGGGGAATATCAGAGTATTAAAGGCCGCAACCAACTTTTTATCTGCAAAGGCATCGAAAACGGCATTCCGCGTTATGCAGACGAGGCGGCCGCTTACGGGCTCGACCTGAAAGGCTTTGCTACACAGGCCGCTTTTTTCGATTACGACCTCGATGGCGACCTGGATATGTTTCAATTAAATCATTCACTGCACCAGAACGGCACTTTCGGGCCTAAAAAGGCCTTCGAAGGACAAATGCACCCCCTGTCGGGCGACAAATTGATGCGCAACGACAAAGGGAAATTTACGGACGTAACGGCGCAGTCGGGTATTCTCAGCACTGTCATCGGTTATGGCCTGGGTATCGTTACCGGCGACGTAAACAACGACGGCTACCCGGACGTGTATATCGGCAACGACTTCCACGAAAACGACTACCTGTACGTCAATCAGAAAAACGGAACGTTTAGGGAAGTGATAACGGACGAAATGACGCACACGAGCCAGTTTTCCATGGGCGTCGATATGGCCGACGTGAACAATGACGGCTGGAGCGATATCATTTCGCTGGATATGTTGCCGGAGGACCCGTTTATCCTGAAAAGTTCGTTGGGAGAAGACAACTATGGACTCTATCAGTACAAAATCGGGCACGGATATCATTACCAGTTTACCCGAAACAACCTGCAACTGAACAATGGCGACGGCACTTTCAGCGAAATCGGTCTGTTTGCCGGCGTAGCGGCTACAGACTGGTCGTGGTCGCCGCTGTGGATGGATTACGACAGCGACGGGTTTAAGGATTTGTTCGTGAGTAACGGCATTCCACGCCGGATGAACGACATCGATTTTGTAAAATTTCAGGAAGACCGCGGCCTGCAGTTGAAAGAAAATACCACCCGGACGGTGGAAGAGAAAGAACTCGCGGTGGTAGACCGTATGCCGCGTGTTAAACTGCCCAACAAACTTTTCCGCAATACCGGCCATCTGCGCTTCGACGATCAGACGGAACAGATCGGCTCGGGTGTTACCTCCTTTTCCAACGGCGCCGTTTATGCGGACCTGGACAACGACGGCGACCTAGACGTAGTAACAAATAACCTCGAAGACGAGCCTTTCATTTACAAAAACATGTTACGGGAAAACAATCCCGCTGCGGGCGCTTTCCTGTCGTTTCAGTTCAAGGGGCAGCCGGAAAACGTGCATGGAATCGGCACGAAAATCCTCGTTTTCAAAAAAGACGGCAGCCTGGAAACGGAAGAGTTTTACCCCGTTCGCGGGTATCAGTCCAGCGCGCATATCCCGTTGTATGTTGGTATCGGCGATGCCGCTTCCGTCGATTCGGTGCTCTGTATCTGGCCCGATCAGGGATTTCAGCACCTCACTACATTGCAGTACAACAGCACGCAAACGCTTGCATGGAAGCCCGGGCTGCCCAAAGCGGATTTCAAAAAACTCTATCCCGCCAAAACACCCGCCTACAACTTTACAGACGAAACCGCCGCATCAGGCCTGAATTTCAAACACGTGGAAAACCCGTTTATCGAGTTCAACCGCGAAACCCTGACCCCGAACATGGTATCGACGGAGGGCCCGGCCCTGGCAGTCGGTGACGTAAACGGCGACGGACTGGAAGACGTCTTTTTCGGTTCTTCCAAACGAGAACGCAGCGCCCTGTACCTGCAAAAAGCGGGCGGACGTTTCGAATTAAAAACACCTGCCGCTATTGTGCAGGACAGCGTTTTTGAAGACGTCGACGCGGTTTTTGTAGATATGGAGAACGATGGCGACCTCGATCTGGTGATCGCTGCGGGCGGAAACGAATACCGTGGAAAAGACGAGGCCATGAAACAGCGCGCTTACCTTAACGACGGAAAAGGCAACTTTACCAGAACCGACCCCTTCCCTACCCTGTTCATGACGGCGTCCTGCGTGTTGCCCTGTGACTTCAACGGCGACGGTCTGACGGATTTCTTTTTCGGTGGACGCGCCCTGCCCTGGAACTACGGCATAACGCCGAATTCCTATCTGCTGCAAAATATGGGTAACGGCCGTTTTGAAGACGTCACCCTCACCGCGGCTTCCGGTCTGCAAGATGCCGGTCTGGTAAAAAAAGGCGCCTGGCGCGACCTCGACGGCGACGGCGACCAGGATTTGCTGCTGGCTATGGAATGGGACGACCTCACCGTCTTTGTAAACAACAAAGGAAAATTCGAGAAAAAAGTGCTGCCCACCGGCAAAGGGTGGTGGAATTTCGTGCTCCCCTACGATTTTGACGGCGACGGCGACGTGGATATTCTGGCCGGTAACACGGGCGCCAACTGCCGTTTTCATCCTTCCACACAGGAACCCATCCGCATGTACGTGAGCGATTTCGACGGCAACGGGCAGGTAGAACAAATTCTGACGTACTATCTCAAAGGCCGCGAAATTCCTTTTGCCAACCACGAGGAAATGATGAAGGCCATTCCTATGCTGAAGAAAAAATACCTGATGGCCAAGGATTTTGCCAAGGCTTCCGTGTCGGAACTATTCGGCAAGGAAAAACTGGCCAAAGCCGTGCTGCGCCAGGCCGATACGTTTGAAAGTATGTATTTTGAA
>JAKQJD010000133.1 GCA_029561355.1 Bacteroidota bacterium
CTATTTTTGCCCGTCACTAGAACCACACTATGCAAAACTACATAGATATTCAGGCGCTCAACCAGCGGATACACGAGGAAAGCGCATTTGTAGAGTCCCTGAAAACAGAAACTGCGAAAGTGATCGTTGGTCAGGAATACATGCTGGAACGCCTGCTCATCGGATTGCTCACCAAAGGCCATATCCTGCTGGAGGGTATGCCGGGGCTCGCCAAAACGCTTGCGATCCGGACTTTGGCGCAGGCAGTGGATGCGCGGTTCAGCCGCATTCAGTTTACGCCCGACCTGCTGCCGGCCGACGTGATCGGTACGATGATATACAATCCCGCAAAATCGGAGTTCAGCGTGCGAAAAGGACCTGTGTTTGCCAATTTCGTGCTGGCCGACGAGATCAACCGGGCGCCGGCCAAGGTGCAAAGCGCATTGCTGGAAGCCATGCAGGAACGACAGGTAACCATCGGCTCCGAAACCTTCCTGCTGGAAGAGCCTTTCCTGGTGCTGGCCACGCAGAATCCCATCGACCAGGAGGGCACGTACCCCTTGCCGGAGGCCCAACTGGACCGCTTTCTGTTCAAAGTAAAAATCGGGTACCCGGGCAAAGACGAAGAGCGCGACATCATGCGCCGCAACCTGAGCGGGGAACACCCTATGGTACACAAAGTATTGTCTACCAGCACCTTGATTCGTGCACGAGAGGTGATGCACGGCATTTACATGGATGAAAAAATTGAGCAGTACATCCTGGAAATTGTGTTTGCCACACGTACACCCGCCGATTACGGTATGCGGCACCTGGCGCCTTTGATCAATTACGGGGCTTCGCCACGGGCTACCATCGCGCTGGCCCAGGCGGCACGCGCCATGGCGTTTTTGCGCCGCCGGGGATACGTCATTCCGGAAGACGTGCGCAGCATTTGCGCCGACGTACTGCGCCACCGCATCGGACTGAGTTATGAGGCCGAAGCGGAAAACATTACGCAGGAAGACATTATTATTAAAATTCTGAATACGGTAGAAGTACCGTAATCTTATGATTTACGATTGCCGATTACATGACGTAAGATTTTCGATTTGAATGGCGATTGTATGATTGTTGATTTTTTGTTTTACCAAATCAAATATCGCAAATCGCATTCGGAAATCGCAAATCATGTAATCGGCAATCGTAAATAACCATAAACCCATAAACTTATAAACCATCAACCTTTGTATCGCCACCTCCGCCTCCCGGGCATCCTGTTATCCGCATTCCTGCTGACCGTTCCCCTACTGAACGGCCAAAGCCTGGAAGAAATCGAGCGTTCTACGGTCGAGGTGGATAATATTCTGGAACGCGCCCGCGCTTCCGACAGCGATACGGAAAAGGAGCGGCTGGCTACACAAACGCTCAATATGGCGCGCAGCCTGCGCTACGATGGCGGCATCATCCGCTCGTCTATCGTGCTGGGTGAAGTATCTGCCCGGACGGGTAAAACCGAACAGGCGCTTCAATACTACCTCGAAGCGGAAGCCAAAGTGATCAGCACCGGCAACAAAGTGGCGCAACTGTCCGTACAAACGGCATTGGGCGACCTTTTTTTGAAGGAAAAACTGTACGCCAATGCCCGCCGGTACTACCACGAAGTGCTTGTATTACAGCCCAATGATTACCGTATCAAGGAAAAAATTGCCGACGCCTGCCTGCTCGATATGCGTTTCGACAGCGCCGAATTCTTTTATAAAGAACTGATTGTCAAATACAAAGAAGAAGGCAACAATGCCCGGCTGGTTCAGATTTACCAGAAACTCGCCAATGCTTACGATCAGAACGGCGATGCCGGCAAAAGCCTCTATTACTACCTGCCCATCGAAGACCTGGTGGAGCGTTTCGGCACCTCGCAGGAGCGCGGCCTGTTGTACAACAACCTCGGCAGGCAGTATGCCGCGCTGCGCGATTTCCCGAAAGCGCTCGAATATTTCCAGAAAGCGGAATTGCAGTGCGTGTATATCACCTGCGACTATCCCGAGGTGATGTTTGCCAACATGGGCATTGCACTGCACAACACCGGCGATACCAAAAAAGGTATCGAATACCTGCTGAAAGCGCAGGCGATCCTTGCTGCACGCGGTGACAAGGCTGCCCTCGCCAACCTGGAACACCTGATCGCCACGGTGTATTTCAGCAACAACGACCTGTACAATGCACTGACGCACAACACCGAATCGATTCGTTTTGCCAAGGAAACCAAGCAGTATACGGTGCTCGCCGATGCCTACAGGACCTCCGCCGACCTGTACCACGATCTGTATGATTTTGAAAAAGCCTTCGAATTTTACCGCGACTACCTGAATATCCTCGACTCGGTCCGGCTCGAAGAACAAAGCCGCCTGCAACGCCTCAACCAGCAACGCACCCTACTGGCCGCCGCCGAGGGTCAGATCAAATTCCTGATTACCCGGCAAAACATCAAGGACCTCGAACTGTCGCAGGAGCGTTTCGAACGCGAGCGCCTCGAACTGCTCAACAAAAACCTCGAACTCGTAACGCGCCGCAGCGAAGACGAGGTGTTACTGCTTCAAAAACAAAAGGAGGTGGACCAGGCGCAACTCCGCGAACAAACCCTGCAGGCGCTCCGTGCCCGACAGGACCTGCGACTGGCAGCCCAGAACTTCGACGCCGAAAAACAACAACGCATCATCGCCGAACTGCGGCAACAGGAAAAGATCGACAGCGCGCAGGGACTCGCGCGATCCCGCGAACTGGATTTGCTGCGCCGCGACAAGGACATCGCGCAACTGGAACTCGACAAACAGGCCAATTTTCAGCGCTTTGCCTACGGCGTGGGAGGCTTGCTGCTCGTTATTCTCGGGCTGCTGGCCATGATGTGGCTGTTTGCCCGCCGCACCAGCCGCCGCCTGAAAGGCCAGAATAAAAAGATCCAGACCCAGAACCGCGAGATCGAAGAAGAGCGCCGCAAAAGCGACGTGCTGCTACGCAATATCCTGCCCGACGAGGTGGCGCAGGAACTCAAAACACGCGGATATGCCACGCCGCACAACTACGAATCTGCTACCGTGGTGTTCACCGATTTTGTCAATTTCACCCGCCTGTCCACTACGCTGAGGCCGAAAGAACTCATCGACGAACTGGATACCTGCTTCCTGGCATTCGACGAAATATGCGACCGCCACGGCCTTGAAAAGATCAAGACCATCGGCGATGCCTATATGTGCGCCGGAGGGCTGCCCATTGCCAACGAAACGCATCCTTTCGATGCCGTACGCGCCGCGCTGGAAATGTGCAAGTGGCTGGAAGACCGCAACCGCAACAATCCGAATGCCATTTTCCGGTACATGCGCATCGGTATTCATACAGGTCCCGTGGTGGCCGGCGTAATCGGAAAAAACAAGTTTGCCTACGATATCTGGGGCGATGCAGTCAACCTGGCATCCCGCCTTGAAGCGCTCGGAGAGCCCAACCGCATCAATATTTCGGAAGAAACCGCCGATATCGTGAAAGATCAGTTCCGGCTTACTTTCCGGGGCCAGAAGGAAGTACACAATAAAGGATTAGTGGGGATGTACTTCGTGGAGGCTTAGATGGGATGGGGACGAGACAACGCATCACCCCCCCATATCGTTCATACACCGACCCAAATCCCCGACAAATATTGCATCGCATCCATTACATGAATTTTTATAGTCTTGATTTTTTCCGGAAAATAACCGCAGGCCTGGTGCTCGCTTCCATGCTCGTAGCCTGCGCCCGGCAAAGTGCGCCGACCGGCGGGCCCAAAGACCTGACGCCGCCGAAACTGGACACGCTGGCCAGTACGCCGAATTACACCACCCGGTTCGACCGCAAACACATCGAACTGCGTTTCGACGAGTGGATCGTGCTGGAAGATGCCGCCAACCAGGTTGTCATTTCACCGCCGCTCGCCAAACGCCCTAAAATAGCCCTCAAAAACAAAATCGTAACGATCGACCTGCCCGAAAGCGAAGTGCTGCGTCCGAATACGACCTACACGATCAATTTCGGAAGAGCCGTCAAGGACCTGCACGAAAGCAATGCCAATGACAAACTGCGTTTCGTTTTTTCTACCGGCGATTTTATCGACAGTCTTTCCGTAGGTGGCAACGTCACGGATTCCTATACCGGAGAACCGGTTGATAATGTGACGGTTATGTTTTACGACATTTTTACCGACAGTATTATCCGGCAGGAGCGCCCGTATTATTTTTCCAGAACGGACAAAGCGGGACAGTTCACTATCGAGAATATGAAAGCCGGGCAATACAAGGCTGTGGCCATCGAAGACGCCGACCAGAACCTGAAATGGGCGGGCGAAAGCGAGCGCATCGGTTTTCCGGATTCGCTGATCACCGTGCGTGATTCGCAGCGGCAGGTGCTGGCATTCCGGCTGTTCGGCGAGCACAAGGCATTCCGGTTGTTCGACAAAAATGCGGAGCGCTACGGACAGGTAAAACTCACCTACACCGACCGCCCCGATTCGGTACAGGTAAAAAGCGACCAGCCCAACATGCGCCTGCTCACGGAACGGTCGCAGGACACCCTGCTGGTGTGGTACGACACGTTCGACAGCATTCCCTGGCAACTCATTGCCAACAACGATACCGTGCTGGTGCGTGTGCTCAGCCGCACCGAATTCCTCAAAAAAGACCGCATCCTGTTTGCCGACGAAACAGTGGTCGGGCCTGCACAGGGCACCCGGGCACGGCGCGGCCAGCCGACGGAAACGCCTGTTGTGGTTACCAACCGCGTGCAGCCGCCAAAAACCGTTTCGCAAAGCCAAACCAAACCTGCCGAATTGCAGTTTAAAACACCCGTTTCCATTTTCGATACCAGCCGCTGGGTACTGACGGTCGACAGTGCACGCTTCACCAACTTTCAGGTGCTGCCGGATACCACTCTTCGCCGAAAACTGCTGCTCGACGTGCGCTGGACACCCGGCAAAACGTACGGACTTCAATTGCTGCCCGGCGCCATTAAAGACTTTTTCGGAGTGGGAAATGTGGATACCCTGCAACGTTTTTTTAGTATTCCTACCGAAAAACAACTCAGCGGACTCAACCTGCGCCTGGAAAACCTGACGCCCGGCAAACGCTACGTCATACAACTGCAAAACGGCAGCGTCACGGAAGATGAACGCAGTTTTGTATCGGATTCCACGGCCTACCGCACCAAGTACGCGGGTTTGTCGGCCGCCACCTATACCGTCGTGCTCATTGAAGATACCAACCACAACGGTAAGTGGGATTCGGGCAATTACTACCGGCACGAACAGCCGGAACGTGTGTTCATCAAAAAACTGGAGGCCCTGCGCGCCAACTGGGAGGTGGAGGCCACAGTGTCCGCAACGAACGCGGCGCCGGAAAAAAAGCGACGACAGTGAAATTAGTCCGAAGTCTTCAGTGCGAAGTGCGAAGTCTATGGCATTCGAGTGAATGTGGACTTCGCACTTCGAACTGACGACTTCGCACTTTTTACTACTTTTGCGGGCGCGCCGACGAAACAAAGCGGCGCTCCCGGCGTTTATCGCTTCTTTAGTACAACACTTACTACCACTCAACCACATCTTTTAAAAGTATAAAATGGCACAATCAAATTCGGACGTAGCAGCGGTAGATGCACTCGCGCAGGCATACAAAGACCTTTCAGCGGAAATAGGAAAAGTTATTGTCGGGCAGGAAGATGTGGTGAGAGCCGTGATCATTTCGCTTTTTTCCAATGGCCACGCGCTGCTTGTCGGCGTACCGGGCCTTGCAAAAACACTGCTGGTGAGTACCATTTCCGAAGTACTCGACCTCGACTTCAAACGTATTCAGTTTACGCCCGACCTGATGCCTTCCGACATCACGGGTAACGAGATTCTCGACGAAGACCGGAAATTCCGCTTTACGCGCGGCCCGGTGTTCGCCAATATCATTCTGGCCGACGAGATCAACCGGACGCCGCCCAAAACGCAGGCAGCCCTGCTGGAAGCCATGCAGGAACGCTCGGTTACCGTAAGCGGCGTTCGCCATGCCCTGCCTTCACCGTTTTTCGTACTCGCTACGCAAAACCCCATCGAGCAGGAAGGTACCTACCCGCTGCCGGAAGCGCAACTGGACCGTTTTATGTTCAATATTCCGCTCACTTATCCTACCTACGAACAGGAGGTAGATGTGGTAAAAAGAACGACCACTTCCGGACAGGCTACGCTCAAACACATCCTGAGCGCCGAGCAGATCATGCAATTCCAGCAATTGATCCGGAAAATTCCCGTGAGCGATCACGTACTCGAGTATGCTGTCAGCCTGGTATCGAAAACGCGCCCGAACACGCCGCGCGCTACCAAGGAAGCCAACAGTTACCTCGGCTGGGGAGCCGGCCCGCGCGCGAGCCAGTACCTCACGCTGGGCGCCAAATGCCATGCCGCCATTCGCGGAAAGTACTCGCCCGACATCGAGGACGTGCAGGCGATTGCCAACCTTGTGCTTCGCCACCGCATTGTTCGGAACTATAAAGCCGAAGCGGAAGGTGTGACGGAAGAGAACATCATCGAGTCGATGCTGTAGGTTTTTTGAACAGGATTGGAAGGATTTTAAAAGGATTTTACAGGATTCAGGCGGCTCGAAGGAGTCAGAGGATCCTGTAAAATCCTTTTTTATTTGCATTCAGGCTTTTGTGCAGTAGATGAAAGGATTCCAGGGTTAAAAAAATTCAGTGCGGAAATTCTATGTATCAATTCAGTAACAATTCGTTATTTTTGCTAATTGAATACATCATAATCAACTTCATTTATGGGCAAAGCACTACCTACTTCTTTATCTGACAAACCTGTCACTACATTTTTCAAGTCCGGACTTTTCGTCTCCTTTATTTTGTTTTCGATCGGATACTGGTTGTATCACACAGTGATGCCTGTATATCCGGAACAATTAAAAATGGAGCAGAAGTCATCCGGGAAAAACGGTAAACATGCCAATCCAGATGCACAACAGTCTGCCGAAGCACAGTATGAAAGAACCAAATCTGCGCACGACGAACTATTAAGCAAGCCAAACAAAACAAAAGAAGACGTGAAGGAATTGCATAAGTTGAAAAATGCGCTCAAACACTGGCGTAAAAAGAAGGATTGGAAAGGCGAAAACCATTCACAAAAATCCAAAGGCAATTAAGATATGTCAGCATACACGTTTATTACCAGTTTCAAGGGCGGATCATATATCCGTCAGGTAAATGCCAATGACATTGTCAGTGCTTGCCGTGCATGGGCGGAGCAACTTTCAAGCCATCGGGATATACAGGAATTGAATACCGACAAATTTTTGAAAGCCTTCAAAGAAGATATTGAAGAGTTACCTCCACAACCACTCCGGGACGTACCCAATGTATGGGCATTTACAGTAGGTGTCGGCAGGGCATTTATGCTGATAAATATTGTAAAAACGGCTGAAAGAGTGGGACAAAGGTTTCCCACAACGGCATGAATTTTTTTCAACCAATTTCTGCTGATTTCAACTACCAATACGCATTACATTTTTTTATCATTTTCCAAAATCGTCTATAGTCAATGGGACTCTTTCTCCTCCAATGCGTTTATACAACAAAGCAGAAATTGGCACTCTTTCTTCTGTAACGCCCTGATTAGTGTAAATCCTAATTACCACTTCTTCTGACTCTATTTTCCTCATATCTTTTTCAGTTACTTTAATCTGAATTGGATCAGTTTTAAAGACCTGATTTGTAAACAATTTTTTTGTTGGAGAAAAGGTAAAAACCTTTCTTCCAGAGTTTACACTAAAAACCGGGCTATTCTCAGTAAATATATTTGGAATATCTATCTCAACGCTAAACTCATCGGTAGGTGGGCCAATGTTTTTGATGTTCACCTCAAACATTTTGGTTAAGAAAATATATTTTTGACTAAATTGTTGACTTGGCATCGTCTCATCCCACAACCCAGCGAATTCTAATTTATTTGGGAGTTGCGAGGTTATTGGTTCAACTTTTTGAGTGGTTAAATTTGGTTTGGTTGAAGCAACAGGTGAAAATTCACGAGCCGGAACATCCATTAGTTTACGGAAAAGAGACTCATATCCATTATCCCTTGATAGATCAACAGTGTCACGATTTTTCAATGCTAATGGATAAATCTCATCATTTATTCCATTAAAACTAACCAAAATATACTTATTAGGATATTCATTGATATCCTTCAACATTAATGAATATTCGCTTCCTACACCGCCCTTGAAATTTTCTGCCTTATCCTTGTACCCTGGAGAAAGCACCACAATGACCTTATCATAATCTGTCATTGCACGATGCATCATTTTTGTAAAATCGATTGCTGTTTCTTTTTGGGTAACAAGCGTATCCATTTCTGCTGAAAAACCGCTCTGTCGAAGTTGTTCTGTTAATGATTCCACTTGACTTTTATGGGATGCATTATCCCAACTGTATGTTACGAAAACTCTTTCTTCATTCATACTGCAAATTTTTATATTTAAATTAAGGTTTTTATTTAAAGATTTACTCCCCCACCTAAAACCCCAGCGACACGAACACCGGGTAATGGTCTGAAAAATTGCTGTCCCTTCCCACCCGGCACGAATACGTGGTAAAACTCTTTTCCGTCAGCACATAATCGATGCGCAGCATGGGCAGCACACCGGCGAACGTGGTGCCGAGCCCCAGGCCTTTTTCCCGGAAGGTATCGCTCAGTCCGTCCGACAAGAGCGCGTACACGAAGGAGTTGGGCGTATCGTTGAAGTCGCCGCAGATGACCACCGGGTATTTGCATGCGGCAATGTGTTCGAACAGGCGTTGCGCCTGTTCGGCGCGAATTTCAGTGGCATTGCCCACTTTATCCAGCACGTAGCCGATGTCGTGCCAGGTCTCCTCTTCGTCGAGTTCGCCTTTCCCGATCACCTTTTCGGTGGTTTGGGTCACTTTATTCGATTGCAGGTGTACGTTGTACAGGCGGATGAGTTTCCCGTCGATGCGCACGTCGGCCCAGAGGGTGGAGTTGGCGGTTTTGCCGAAAGGGATATCGCCGCCGGCTTCGATGGGGTAACGGCTGAGAATGACGGTACCTTTTTTCAGGTTGAACGTGTGTGTATAGCCCATTTTTTCGGCGAGTACGCGGTAGAATTTTCCGGTCGTTTCCTGCGTACACAGCACGTCGGGATTGCCATTTTCTTCCAGGTAGCGGGCGTAGGCGGAAGCGCGTTTTTCATTGATCTCGTCCGTTATTTTCTTTTCCTTAAAAATTTCGCCGATGTTGTGCGTAGCGATAGTGATAGCACTTTCGGGCACCGTATCGCGGCCGAAATCGAACCCGATAAAGCCCGAAACGAACTGCCAGCCCAGTAAAATGATACCGAAATGATACAGCGCGAAGCGATTGCCGCGCCATCCCCACCAAATGCCCAGCACAATATTGAACAGTAGCAGCCAGGGAAAAGCCGTTCCGAAAAAAGCCAGCCACGTAAAAGTAGCGGGATTCACCAGCGGACAGGCGTAGGCCATCAGGGTAAAAGTCATCACCACCGCACTGATGATCCGGAGCGCCTGTCTGAATAGGGATTGCATGGTGAAAGTTAGTTATTAGTTATCCGTTATTAGTTATCAGGGGTGTTTCAGGCAAGTATTGAGAAAAAAGGAGAACATTCATTTCCCTGTGAGCGATTATTGCCTGAAACACCCCTGATAACTAATAACCGATAACTAATAACTAACAACCAATTATTTCTTGCTTGCCTCATACAGAAAATCCTTTTCCTCGGCCGTCAGGTTTTCATAACCGTGCTGCTTGATTTTATCCAGAATGGCATCCAGTTTTTCCTGAAAACTGAGGTCGTTGGTATCGGAAGAGCGGTTGCCCTTGGCGTTGCCAAAAGTCGTTTTCATGGCAGGCTGCGGGCGGCGTTTGGGTGGTGCGGGCTTGCGTTTACTGGAAGAAAACCAGCCCAGGATGCGGTCGAACACATTGTTGAACGGCACGGCCAGGTCTTTCCCGTCGCGCAGTTGATACACGAAAAAAATGCCCATGGCGAAGCCGCCGAGGTGGGCGATGTGGCCGCCGCTGTTGCTGTTATGCGCAATGCCGACCATATCGAGCAGCACCATCACCAGCACGATGTATTTCAGTTTTACCTGGCCAAGCAGAATAAGCATCACCCGGTAGTCGGGCGCCAGAATCAGGACCGCCCCGGCCAGCGCCATCACCGCGCCCGAGGCGCCGAGTGCATATGGTACGGGATAGTGCATCCAGAAATCGGAGATCAGGAAAAGGATATTACCCACCAGGCCGCCCAACAGGTAAATAGGGAACACCCGGCGGTTGCCGATGAGGTCGCCTGCAATCGTGCCGAAGAGGTACAGAAAGATCAGGTTATTCACCACATGCCAGAAATCCTCATGCAGGAACATGGACGTAAAAAAGCCCCAGGGATGGAAGAGCGCCGTTTGCCATTGAGCGGGCATGCAGAACAGGTACAGTCCGTCCTCGAAGTATTCGGGAATACTGTAACCGCCCGTGGCGATCCAAAGCGTCAGTTTTACCAGATTGACCGCTACAAAAACGCCAAAGTTGATAATGGCCAACCGGGTTACCATGTTGCCCATCCGAAAGGAATATTTTATGTCGTCCCAAATAGAGCCAAATACTGCCATGTTTGAGTTTAAGTTATTGGTTATCAGTTATCTGTTATCAGTACTGATTACCCAAAGCATTTGTTTAAAAGTGAAGAGCGTGCAATCCGCTCCTGTCCCGTAACCCGCGCCCCAAAATCTGCGTAAATCCGCTTCATATCCGCGTAATCTGCGTTGCATTAATACCGCAATCGCCCCCTGTACCAGATCATGATCATAATAAACCCGAACAGAGCGCCGCCCAGGTGCGCAAAGTGCGCAATACCTGTCGAGTAACCCCGTACCCCGTAAAACAATTCCAGTCCGGCCATGATGATAACGAAATACTTGGCTTTCAAAGATATAGGCGGGAACAACAAACTGATGACTTGGTTGGGGAAAAGATAGCCAAATGCCACGTAAATACCGAAAATGGCACCCGAGGCGCCGAGCATCGGTACATTCCAGGTGCGCGGATCAATGCCTGCACGGTCCAGTTCCCACCATTGCACCCCCAGATGAAGGGCATAGGCGCCCACGCCGCAAACCAGGTAATACAGTAAAAAGCGCTTGTGCCCCCAAACCGCTTCCACCATGGGGCCGAACAGATACAAAGACAGCATATTAAACGCAAGGTGCATAATGTCGCCGTGCATAAACATGTGTGTTGCCATCTGAAAAGGCTGGAAATACATCGAACCCGGCATAAATGCCGCCAGGTACAAACGCCCCAGGCCATTTTCATCTCCTTCCATCATACGTGGAAACGACTCCTGTCCCAATATCACATAACTACCGATGAAAACCAGAACGTTGAGAATAATCAAATGCCGGACCACGCCGGTGAATTGCTGATAAAACATAAGTGCACAACACCCGCTTACGGGTTAAATCTTTTTTGAAGTTCGTCTAATTCGAAAGTAATGAAACACTTGCGCCCCGACGGTCCCGCATATGGCACCGCACAGGCAAACAACTGATCGATCAGGTCTTCCATTGCCGTAACCGACAATACCTGTCCGCGGCGGATAGCCGCACTGCGCGCCATCGAGCGCGCCAGGTTGTCGAACGTCCCAAGGTCGAGATCAAGATTGGCCTTGTATTGCGCCAGTACCTGCTCTATCAGCACCTGTTCGGATTGCACGCCCGATAAATTGGCGGGTGTACCGTGAACAGCGAAGGCATTGCCGCCGAATTCGGTGATCTCGAAACCCAGCCGGTTCACCTCGTCCAGCATCTGGCGCAGCAACGCTGCATCGGCAGGCGGCAGTTCGAGGGTTGTCGGGAACAATGCTTTCTGGGTCGCCACGGGTTCGTTGCCCAGGGCTTCCAGATACCGTTCGTACAGGATTCTTTCGCTGGCTGTCTGCTGATCGATCAGCAGAAAACCCGATTTAATGTGACTCACAACATATTGTCCGTGAATCTGATATGGCATTTTCAGGCCTTTGGAAAACGATCCGCTTTCGTCGTCCATCGAGGCCACTTCGATACCCGGCTGCACTTCGTACACGGGTTTCTGACCGAGGATGGCTTCGAGCGTGAGTGCATCAGCATCGTCTGCTGCATCGTTGCCTGCACTGCTTTTTTCCACCAATTGCAGCCCTTCGTAGAGGCGTTGCCAGTTGCGCAGGTTGTCCTGCTGGCGGCCCGCGTCGGGTGGAGCGGGTTTTTGGCGGTTGTAGTTGTCTACCGAAGCCGGGCGATCTTTATTCAGGTCCGATAGTTTCACAGGCCGGGCCTGGAAAGCGGGTTCCTGTTCGAAATCGAGCGTCGGCGTGATGTTGTGGCTGCCCAGGGCATGGCGCACCGTGACTTTCAGGTAGTTGTACACCAGTTTTTCGTCGTCGAACTTGATCTCCTGTTTCGTCGGATGCACGTTGATATCGATCCGCGAGGGATTTATTTCCAGAAACAGGACGAACAGCGGGTAGGTATCCGAGGGCAGCATTTCCTCGTAGGCGCTCACCACGGCGTGTTGCAGGTAATTGCTTTTGATGAACCGTTTGTTGACGAAGAAAAACTGTTCGCCGCGCGATTTTTTGTAATAATCGGGTTTGGCTACAAAGCCGCTGATTTTCAGGATATCGGTCTCCTCGTGCACCGGCACCAGTTTTTTGTTGGTGGCTTCACCCAGGATCTTGACAATGCGTTGCCGCAGGTTGCCGGCCGGCAGGTGGAAAATTTCCTGGTCGTTGTGGTGCAGGGAAAAAAACAGTTCGGGATAAGCCAAAGCCACACGCTGGAATTCGTCGAGTACGTGCCGCATTTCCACCGGATCGGCTTTGAGGAAGTTGCGACGGGCGGGCACGTTGTAAAACAGGTTTTTTACCGAAATACTGGTACCGGCAGCCGTCTGGCAGGCTTCCTGGATCTTGACGGTCGAATCTTCCACGACAATGCGTACGCCCAGTTCGTCCAGCGCCCGGCGGGTGCGCATTTCCACCTGCGCCACAGCGGCAATAGAAGCGAGCGCCTCGCCACGGAAACCCATTGTATTGATGGAAAACAAGTCTTTCGACTCCCGGATCTTCGAGGTAGCATGCCGTTCGAAACTCATACGGGCATCCGTTTCCGACATGCCGCAGCCGTTGTCGATAACCTGAATGAGTATTTTGCCAGCATCCCGAATAATCAGTTTGATCTGCGTAGCCCCTGCGTCGACCGCATTTTCCAGCAATTCCTTCACGACCGAGGCAGGACGTTGTACGACCTCTCCTGCCGCGATCTGATTGGCTACACTATCGGGTAATAATTGAATAACATCAGCCATGAGATACAAGCAACCACTCCGGAGTGTGTTTTGTTTGAATCGGTATTAAAATTGAGCGCGTTGCCGGGGTACAAAGGTATTGTTTTTGTGGCACTTAGGGGTTGTTATTCGTTATAGGTTATTGGTTATTAGGGGTGTTTCAGGCCGGTATTTTGCAAGAGTGAAAATGAGTTGTCCATTATTTTCAGATTTCTGCCTGAAACACCCCTAATAACCAATAACCTATAACCAGTAACTATATTTGCCCCACACATTTCCATCCGCATGACAAAAAAACTACTCCGCATCCTGCCGCTCCTCGTCTTTTATATGGCCGCACAGGCTCAGACGCTCAAACCCTACCTGCAATCGACGACCGACCATTCGGTTTGGATCGGCTGGCGCACCACCGCCGGCACGGAAAGCACCGTACAATGGGGCACTTCTCCCGATGCGCTCACGCAAACAGCCACAGGCACTTTCCACACCTTTGCCGCCAATTACCTCTGGCACAGCGTGAAACTCAGCGGCCTCGATGCGAACACCCCGTACTATTACAAAGTGACGACGGGCACGGAAACCTCCGAAGTATTCCGGTTCCGCACCTACCAGAATCCCGCTACTGCCAACGGCCACATCCGCGTGCTCATAGTAGGCGATACGCAACATCCTACCACCGCGCAGCGCACTTTTCAGGCAGCGAAGGAAAAACTGGTGGAGAAATACGGCCCCGATCTCGAAGATCAGGTACAACTCATTCTGAAACAGGGCGATAACGTGGATGCCGGCGTGTTGTCGCAATACATTTCCATGCACTTCGATCCGCTCAGCAACCTGTCGGGCAATATTCCCACAATGACGGTGCTGGGCAACCACGAATACTACCAGAACAGCGACCTGTCGTTCTATTTTCCGCATTTCGAATTCGACGACGCTGATTTGCAATACAACGGCCTGGCAGGTCAGAACGGCGAACACTACTACGCTTTTCGCGTGGGGCCTGTGGTGTTCTGCATGCTGAATTCCAACGAATGGTGGAGCAGCCAGACCCAATGGCTGGACAACGTGGTAACTGCCGCCAACGCCGACCCGACCGTGAAATGGATGTTCGGCACCGCCCACCACCCGCTGCGCTGCGAAAACTGGATCTCCGACGGCTCGGCATACATCCGCGACCAGATCATCCCCGTCCTGCGCGCCTCCGAAAAAACGGCTATGTACACCTCCGGTCACTCGCACATGTACGCCCGCGGCTCCAACCGCGACTCTTCCATCTGGGAGGTGATCAGCGGCGGCGGCGGACTCATTCAGAACTGGAACCAGAACCCCGAACAGGACTACCCCGACGTGCAGCGCTCGTTCGACGTGTGGACCTACCAGATCATGGACATCGACATCGAAGCGCAGACGATGGATATCGAATGTTATTCTATCGGCAACAACGACTATGTGCTGAATAATGAACTGATCGACCATTTTCACCGCTATTTCGGAAAAAAAGGCCCGGCGCAACCCAGCCTCGTAGCGCCTGCCGACACGCTGGTGCATTTGCCGTACACCTTCGCAGGTTCGCAGTATTTCTCCCAGGCCGGGGAGCCGTATAACTCCACGGAGTTCGAACTGGCGGGACCTTCCGGTAATTTCGAATCGGATCTGCTGCTGAATGTAAAACGCGATTTCGAGGACTATTTCCAGATCGAAAACAAGGATTACTTCTCGCCGATCGACCAGATGGCCGGCGTGAATATTTTTGAACTGAATGTAGATTCCACACAGGTTTTTGCCGGTAAAAACTGGCTCCGCGTGCGTTACCGCGACCAGAACCTGGAATGGAGCCCCTGGAGCCAGCCCCTGGCGTTCAATGCCCAGAACGGCAAAACGCCGCTGCCACTGGAACCCATCGCCTGGTGGCATTTCAACGACGACGCCCACGACGCCACCAACCATGGCTTCGACGGCACGGTGCCGCCTACCGGCGTGTCGTTTCCGGAAGACGAACCTATCCGCGGTCAGGTGGCCCAGTTCAACAACACCCAGGGTATCCCTGTCCACACGGGCACGACCGCCAGCGCTGGCCTGCCCACCGTGCAAATGACCGTCAGCGGCTGGATAAAAGTAGACGCAGCCGATACCTGGGGCGGTTTTATCGGCTGCCTGCAGGACAACGGTTCCTACGAAAAAGGCTGGGTGCTGGGCACACGCGAGCAGAAATTTTCCTTCGCGCTCGTGTCGGCTAATACCGGCACGATGACCTACCTGATCGATCCGGACAATTTCAACCTGCACGAATGGTACTACGTGACCGCCACGTACAACGGCTCGGCGATGAAACTTTTTGTCAACGGCGAACTGAAAGCCACTTCGCTCGACCAAAGCGGCGATATCGTATACGCGGGGCTGGCCAACGACTGGTTCGGTATCGGCTCCTACGTGGATGAAAACGAAAACTGGCTGCACGACGGCGCGCTCGACGAACTCATTATCTGGGCCCGCGCCCTGCCCGATGCGGAAGTGCAGCAGTGGTATCTCGCGCAAAGCAATATGGCGCCGGAGGTGAGCATTGTGGCGCCGGTCAACAACAGCACCTACATGGCTCCGGCCAGCATCGTGATTACCGCCGAAGCGCATGATGTGGACGGCACCATCGGCGTGGTAGAGTTTTTTAACGGCACGCAGAAACTGTTCGAAGACACGGATGGCGAACCTTACACCTTCACCTGGGAAAACGTGCCCGCCGGTGTACACACCCTTACTGCCAAAGCCAGTGATAATCTGGGCGCCAAATCAGTTTCCGCACCCGTAGACGTCGTGGTACTCGTCAACCTTGCACCGTCCGTCAGCATCGTCGAACCGGCACACAACAGCACGTTCACTGCTCCGGCCGACATTGCGATTATCGCCGATGCAGCCGATCCAGACGGCAGCGTAGCACTGGTTGAGTTTTACGCCGGCACCGACAAGATCGGAGAAGACGGCGACGGCGCGCCTTATGTGCTGGACTGGAACGGCGTGCCTGCCGGAACATACGACCTCAGCGTGCGGGCCACCGACGACCACGGCGCACAAACGTTGTCGCCTACCATTACCGTGGTGGTGAACCAGGAAGTGGCAACCAAAGATATTTACCGTACCCAAACCTTGAAGGTAGCGCCCAATCCGACTGGCGGCGGCTTTCGTTTCCTGACGGACGAATCGCTGGGCGGTGCGACGTTGCGCGTGTATAGCGCTGAAAATCAACTGGTTCTCACGCAAACGCTGCTCAACAACGAAGCGGATTTGGGCATACTTCCCGCAGGCGCTTATTTTCTTGAAATCGAAACCGAAACCCGTGCCCGCTGGCGTGCTACCGTCGTAAAAATGTGATGAAAAACTTCGCTATTTTGTGCAGCCTCTTATTTCTGACCGCCATGCGCCCGGCGCATCCGTTGAAAATGTGCGTCTGCCACGTCAAACACCAGTCCGAAACGGGGCGCCTGCACCTGACATTCCGGTTTTTCCGCGATGACCTGGAATGGGCCATGGAAAAACAGACCGGCCGCACGCTCGATCTCACGCAAATAACATCCGACAACAACCGCCTGCTGAGTGATTTTGTAAAAAAACAGTTTGACCTCACCATCAACCGCAAACACCTGACGCTGCGCCACACGGGCTCTTCCATAGACGACCTCGTACTGGTTGTCGAGTTCGATGCCGACGGTTTCGCACCCGCGCCCGCCTACGAGGTGGATTTGAGCAACAGTATCCTGCTCGACGTGTTTCCCGATCAGTACGACATGGTGCGGTTTGATTTTTTCGGGAGCGGGAATCTGGAAACGATGCGGTTTGAAAGGGAAGAACGAAGGCTTTTTAGAGAGGTGAGAGGGTGATAGAGGTGAGAGGGTGAGAGCCGACTTCGAGTACACCGCTTCGCTCCAATCATTGTGGTTTTGGAACGAAGCGGCGTACTCGAAGTCGGCTCTCACTCTCTCACTTCTCTAAAGGGCGAAGCGGTGTACTCGAAGTCGGCTCTCACCCTCTCACCCTCTCACATCTCTCACCCTCTCACATCTCTATTTTGCGCGTGTTGTTTTCTGAAAAAAATCCCTTATTTTTGTAGAAATTTTTCAAACGGCATGTCCTTAACCATCCAACTGCCATTTTCCATAGAACAGGAGCTGCGCGCCAAAGCTGCGCGGCAGGGCGTTTCATTGGAAAAATATGTGACGCAGGTGCTTTCCGGCGGTGTTTCCGATGCCAGTGGAGGGCAGCAGCATGCTGCGTTTTCGGAAGATGAATTGTTGTTAAAAATCAACACGGCGGTGGTTTCTCAAAAAGAACTGCAACGTTTTCATACGCTCGACCGGCGCAGGCAGGCTGAAAAACTGACGCAACCCGAACACGATGAACTGATCCGCCTTATTCATCGCATCGAAATGGCACATGCCGAGCGCCTGAAATGGGTCGTCGCGCTGGCTGCACTGCGCAAAGTGCCGTTCCAGCAACTGCTGGCCGATCTGGGCATCAAGCCCGCAGCCGGCAATGAAAAGTAAGAAACTGAAGAAATTCGTTTCCGAACGGGCACAGGGCTGCTGCGAATACTGTTTTTCCCAGTCGAAATACGCACCCGATCCATTTTCCATAGAACACATTATGCCGCGCTCCAAAGGCGGCACCGACGACCCTGACAACCTGGCTTGGGCTTGCATGGGCTGCAATGGCATGAAATACAACGAAACACATGCCATCGATCCGGTGACGATGGAAGTGGTTGGACTGTTCCATCCGCGTACTCAAAAATGGTCGGAGCATTTTCAATGGAATACCGGTTTTACACACGTGTTCGGCCGTACACCAACCGGACGGGCCACGATCGAAAAACTGGGGTTGAACCGCGCAGGTGTGGTGAATTTACGTGCCGTGCTGGCTGGGATCGGGGAGCACCCACCTTTTTAGAGAAGTGAGAGGTGAGAGAGTGAGAAGTGAGAGCCGACTTCGAGTACGCCGCTTCGCTCTATTCATTGTGGTTTTGGAGCGAAGTGGCGTACTCGAAGTCGGCTCTCACTCTCTCACTTCTCACCCTCTCACTTCTCTAAAGGGCGAAGCGGCGTACTCTACGCATCTCACTTCTCACCTCTCACTTCTCACTTCTCTAAAGGGCGAAGTGGCGTACTCGAAGTCGGCTCTCACTCTCTCACTTCTCACCCTCTCACTTTCTTGTATTGGCTCGGCGGCACCCCTTCCGTTTTTTTAAACTGCAACGCAAAGTGTGTCAGGTTGTTGAAGCCCGACTGATACCCGGCCTCCGAAACACTGATATTGGGATCGGAAAGCAGGCGTTTGGCAAGTTGGATGCGCTCTTGCAGGATAAAATCGAGCGGCGAAAGGCCGAGTTCCCGTTTGAAACTGCGGAAAAAATGCGGCTTGCTCATACAGGCCAGGCTGGCCAGTTGCTGCACGGTAAAATTCTCGGTCAGGTGTTCGCGGATGTATTGCACCACATAGGCGAAGCGGTGGCTGCTTTGCAGGGTAGCCGACTGTTCCATCAGCACGGCGCGCGCCTGGGTTTGCAGGAGCCGGATGAGGAGTTCCTGCAGGGTGATATTGGCGAGCGCGTCTTTGGTGAGGTAATGCTCGCCGGGGAGCCGCATCAGGCGGTTGACCGTATCGGACAATTCGAGGGAATTATGGATATGAAACTGCTCCAGATCGATGCGCCAGGGCCCGCTTTCTTCCACTTTCGGAAAACGTTCGTTCAGCAGGTTGAGCGTATCGGATATTTTCTGGCGGTCGATTTCCAGGGCGATACACTGCGTCGGGTTCAGCATACTGGCTTCCGGAAAATCGATCACCATCGGCGCCGATTCGGGCAGGATGACGGATTCGCCGGGCAGGTAGGCAAAAGGCGCCGTGTCCTGCACATGCATCACTTTTTTGCCGCGTAACATCGTGGTGAACACCATCCCCTGGAAGCGCAGCAGCACCTGTTCGCTGGTTTGGTGTGTTTCAAAAATATTGAGTTCGCAATTGTTGAAGTTGAAAACCGTGCGGTTCTCCACGAGTGTTTTCAGGTCGTGCTGCGGCGTGAGCGCGACCGGACGAACGGCTACTCCTCTCAATTTCGAATTCGTCATTTTATTTTTGATAGATATGGGAATGAAAGATATCATTCCCCGTTTTTTTGCTTTCGCCCTCAAAAGTAAGGGTATTGCAGCATTATAAAAGACGCAAATATGCGGAATCCGAAAAAAATGATACGATCGTGATAGTGGATGATAGGATCGGTAGATAGTGCCGGGAATTCAGAACATAATTTTGTGCTATAAAAATTACAAAAAATTTTTTAACATAAAAATTGGTTCTATAGCATGGAAACATTGGAAGCAACCAAACGAATTCTGCAACGTCCCGAATTCAAGGCGCGCTACGACAACTTTATCGGCGGCAAATGGGTAGCCCCGACCAAAGGCGAATATTTCGACAACATTTCTCCCATCGACGGAAAAGTGTTCAGTCAGTCGGCGCGTTCCACCAAGGAAGACATCGACCTGGCGCTCGACGCCGCACACACCGCTTTCGCTACCTGGTCAAAAGCATCCGCTACTACACGCAGCAATATCCTGCTGAAAATTGCGGACATCATGGAGCAAAACCTCGACTACCTGGCCCGCGTGGAAACGGTAGACAACGGCAAACCCGTCCGCGAAACGCTCAACGCCGACATTCCGCTTTGTATCGACCACTTCCGCTACTATGCCGGCGTCATCCGTGCAGATGAAGGCAGCGTGGCCGAACTCGACGACATGACCGTTTCCATCAACCTGCACGAGCCCCTCGGCGTGGTCGGCCAGATCATACCCTGGAACTTCCCGCTGCTGATGGCCGCCTGGAAAGTGGCGCCCGCACTCGCCGCGGGCTGCACCGTAGTGCTCAAACCCGCCGAACAGACACCGGCCAGTATCATGTGTCTGATGGAACTCATACAGGACGTTTTGCCCCCCGGCATACTCAACGTCGTTACCGGTTTCGGTGTGGAAGCAGGCAAACCGCTGGCTTCGTCGCCGCGCGTAGCCAAGGTTGCTTTCACCGGCGAAACCACCACGGGCCGTCTCATTCTCCAATACGCTTCTGAAAACATCATCCCCGTCACCATGGAATTGGGTGGCAAATCTCCCAATATCTTTTTCCCCAGCGTGATGGCTGCCGACGACGAATTCCTCGACAAAGCCATCGAAGGCGCGGTATTGTTTGCCTTTAATCAGGGTGAAGTGTGCACCTGCCCTTCGCGTATTCTGGTACACGAATCCATTTACGACCAGTTTATTGAAAAAGTAGTGGCACGCGTCCGGAAAATCAAAATAGGCCATCCCCTCGATCCGGAAACCATGCTCGGCGCCCAGGCTTCGAACGACCAGTACGAAAAAATTCTGCACTACATGAACATCGGCAAGGAAGAAGGCGCGGAAGTGCTGGTCGGCGGCGGTGCTTTCCACCAGAACAGCGGCCTCGAAAACGGCTACTACATCCAGCCGACGGTATTGAAAGGACACAACAAAATGCGGGTGTTCCAGGAAGAGATTTTCGGCCCTGTCACCTGCGTCACCACTTTCAAAACGGTGGAAGAAGCGATCGAGATTGCCAACGATTCATTCTACGGACTCGGCGCAGGCGTGTGGACCCGCGACGCACACGAACTGTTCCAGGTGCCGCGCGCTATTCAGGCCGGCCGTGTCTGGGTGAACTGCTACCACGCCTACCCGGCACACGCACCATTCGGCGGCTACAAAAAATCAGGTTTCGGCCGCGAAACGCACAAGATGATGCTCAATCACTACCGGAATACGAAGAACATGCTGGTGTCGTATAACAAGAGCAAACTTGGGTTTTTCTAGTTTGTTATCGGTTATCGGTTATTAGTTATCAGGGTGGTAAGGGACCATTTGTACAAATGTCCGGCCACTCTGATGATTTAAGATGTAAGATTACATGACGTTAGATTTAAGATTTTTCGCGATGCCACCTTTTCGATCTTAAATCTTACGTCATGTAATCTTAAATCTTAAATTAGAATAGAAACATTGCGCGACTGGGTGGCATTGACCTATCGGTAGCATAATAAACAAAAAAATCTACGCCATGGTCCCACGCGTCCTCATTACTGAAGCCGCCGCCGCCGTTATCGACCGGCTCCGAGCCGAAAACGGCCCTTTGCTGTTTCACCAGAGCGGCGGATGCTGCGACGGTTCTTCGCCGATGTGTTTTCCGGAAGGAGAATTCCGCATTGGCGGCAGCGACGTGCGTGTCGGAGAGATTCACGGCTGCCCGTTTTACATGAACGATTTCCAATTCGAATACTGGAAAAGCACGCAACTGACCATCGACGTGACGCCGGGTCGGGGCTCGAGTTTTTCTCTGGAAATTCCGCTGGGCGTGCGTTTTGTGGTCATTTCCCGACTGTTTACGGATGCGGAAGTGGGAGATCTGGAGCCGGTGAATTAGTTATCAGTTATTTGTTATTAGTGGTGGTAAGGGACCATCTGCACAATTGCCTGGCCACTCTGATGATTTAAGATGTAAGATTACATGACGTAAGATTTAAGATTTTCGCGATGTCGCCTTTAAACCTGAAATCTTACGTCATGCAATCTGAAATCTTAAATTAAGGCAGTTCATGAGTCAAACACGCTGCACCTGGTTTTTTCTACCCGGGCAACAAACAATTTATACGGAAGCCTGGCCACACAATCGTGTAGCCAGGCTTCTGTATAGATGGTCCCTTACCACCCCTGATAACTGATAACCGATAACCAATAACTACATCCCCAACTTCTGCCGGATCGCCACCGGAATCGCGTCCTTGTGCACCATGATCGACATGGTTTTGTAGCGGAAATACGGTTGCGACACGTACAGGAAACCGCCCATGTCTTTTTTCACGGTCGTTCCCCAGGAGTTTTTCACCGTGTAATATTTCGTGCCGTTCTGATCGGCCACCATACCTACGATGTGCATACCGTGGTCATCGGTGGTGCTCATTTCGTCGAATGCCGCCTGGCGCTCTTCCTGCGTCACCAGTTTTTCCTTCGCGGGCATTTTCCAAAGCGAGTCGCGTTCGCCGGCGCTCAAGTCTTCCCAGCCTTTGGCGGGCATCAGCGCCAGACCTTCCTTGGCCGAAAACGTTTTTTCGCTCACGTCGCTGGCCCAGGCCACGCTGTAGCCTTTCGTGACGGCATTTTCGGCCACCTGGCAGAATTCGTCGAGCGGAAGGTTGTAAAAATTGCCGTTCGACCAGTTGTCCGACACTTCCAGCACGAACGGTTTGTAAAACGGGTGGTGCGAAAAAGACGTCAGCACCACGTAATCGTCGAGGTTGATACCCAGACTCTGGAAATACGTTTGCGCGGTGTATTGTTTGCCTGCCATGGTGAACGTTTCGGGCGGCGTGCCCATGTAGCCGTCGAGCGCGCCGGCATAGGCCTTTTTCCATAGCGGGCTCAGTTTGCCGTCGGGGTTTTTATTCACGGCTTCGAGAATGGATTTCAGCACCGCTTCCATTTCGCCGTGCACGGGTTTGTCCTGGCCGGCCGGGAACCCCGTGTAGGCCGATTGTGGCACGATGCCGTATTTGCGCACCAGGTTGAGTACATCGTGCGTTTCAGCACCCTGTCCGAACGCAGTAGCGCCCTGGCGACGAACGTAATTCTCGGCGCGATCGAGGTAGCCGGCACGCACTACGAACATTTCGCTCAGGTCATATTGGCCTTTACCCATGCGCAACAATTCGCTTTCAAAAAAAGAGTTGGTGGAATATACCCAGCAAGTGCCGGATTTATACTGATTTTTGACGTCGGTTGTGCCGATTTTTTTGACGACGCTAAACTTGTACCCGTTTAATTCCGTTGGCAATTCCTGAGAAAAAAGCGCCGGGATAAACAGCAAAGTGAAAACAACAAAGAATAGTTTTTTCATGATTTGGAAAAAGAGTGATCTGACTACTCGACTTTAGAAACCTTGCAAGTCATCGGATGACTCCAAGTCATCCGATGACTTGCAAGGTAAAGCCGGATAGTCAGTTGTGAATTAAAATTTGCGGCCGAAAAATAAAAACAGTAATCCGGCTCTTTTCTTTTGTTCGATGTTTCCGTGTAAATAGACCTTCAATGAAGATCATAGTCCCTCTTACGTTGTGTTGCGCGCTGGCAACAGCACTCCCGGCGCAGTCGCTTTTCGACTCCCTCTACAGCGCTTCTTACGTGGAAGTGTTTTTCGCAACCGGCAAAGCCGATCTGAATGCCGAAGGTTTGGCCCAACTCGACAGTATTGCGAATCTATTCAGCAAAAACGAACGTTTCCGGTTGCTGCGCATCACCGCACACACGGATTCTATCGGTGAAAAAGGTAACAACGAATCCCTGGCCACCCGCCGCGCCGACGCCGTGCGGAATGCCCTTGTGCAGCGCGGGATTGCGAATGCGAAGATACAAACCCGCGCAGTCGGCGAACGCAGCCCCGTCATGTCGAACAGCACCGAAACCGGGCGGCAGCGCAACCGCCGCGCAACCGTAGAAGCCGTGCTGGCTGTGCCGATGACTACCCTGCGGGGCCAGGTGAAAGACCGCGATACGGGTAAAGGCATCCAGGCGCTGGTGAGCTTTCGCTCCAAAACGCGCTCCGATTCCACCCGTACCGACTCCACCGGGCGCTACGCCGTTCGCCTCCCGCGCGACTCGGTGGTCAAGGTAGAGGCTGTAGCGAAAAACTATTTTTTCGAAGATTTTACCACCCGCATTTTCGGCAGTCCGGAGTTGTATAAAAAATACAAGATCAATACGGACATCGTGCTTCCGCCCGCCAAACCCGGCGAAAAAGCCGTGCTGCGCAATCTGTTCTTCGTGGGTGATCAGGCGGTACTGCTGAAAATGTCGGAACCGGAACTGCCGCGTATCCTCAAATTCATGCAGATCAATTCCGCACTGCAAGTGGAAATTGCCGGCCATATCAACAAGCCCGGCAACCCCATTCCCGAACCCGAGCCGCAGGAAATGGAACTTTCCATCAACCGCGCCCGCGTCATTTACGATTACCTGCTAAAAAACGGGATCACCGCCGACCGCCTGCGCTACAAAGGGTACGGTAATTCGGAAATGATGTTCCCGCACGCGCTGGGTCCGAAGGAATCGGAACAGAACAGAAGGGTGGAAATCAGGGTACTGCAATGATAGAGGGTGAGAGGGTGAGAGAGTGAGAGAGTGAGAAGGTGAGAGCCGACTTCGAGTACGCCGCTTCGCTCCAATCATTTCAAACTGTTGAACGAAGCGGTGTACTCGAAGCGAGCCTTGCAATTAACTCCATGGATCGCTCTAAGGCAAAAATCCGCGAAGATCCGCTTCCCATCCGCGAAATCCGCGTTGCCGTTAACTATACGGCGCACTCTACGACGGGCAAAATCCGCGTAAATCCGCTCTAAAATCCGCGAAATCCGCGTTGCAATTAACTCCACAGCGCACTCTACGACGGGCAAAATCCGCGTAAATCCGCTCTAAAATCCGCGAAATCCGCGTTGCAATTAACGCTACGGTGCACCCTACGACGGGCAAAATCCGCGTAAATCCGCTCTAAAATCCGCGAAATCCGCGTTGCACTAGCCGCCTACCCGGTTCTGCTCCGCCTCCATACTCGTTTCCCGTTTCCGCGATTTCACATTTTCATTTCCAAAACGATACCCCAGGCTCAGGCTCACGCGGCGGCTGTCATTTCGACCCAGTCCGTACGATTTCAGTCCGTCGAAATCGGAAACACCGTTCCAGCCCGATTCGTAAAAAAGGTCGCTGGCGCTGAGGCGCACATTCAGTCGGTCGTGCATGAATTTGCGCTGCAAACCCACGTCGAGGCTCCAGCTGGATTCGTACACGAACACGCCGCCCCAGATGCCGGGACCAGAGTAATAACCGGAAATTTCCCCTTTCAATTTCCAGGGCAAATCGAACGTATGCTGCTGGTAAATGCTGTAGGTAAATGCCTGTAAATCAACGACCGCGCCATCGCCGTAATCCGCCTGGTTGTCGAGGTGCGAAGCGCTGGCATTGAAATAGGCATGCCATTTTTTGAGGATTTGCACAGGTGCGCTGGCGTTGAAACTGATGATCGACTGGTCGGCCAGGTTGGCCCAGGTGATGAATCCGGCACGCGGATCGTCATCGTCGGGTGCGATGAGGCGGGTGATTTGGTCCTGCGTGCGGCTGTAGCCCAGTTTGAAGTTGTAGCGTTGGGCGAGGGTGAGGCCCAGTTCGATGTTGTTGACGATTTCCGGGCGCAGGAACGGGTTGCCTTTTTCGTAAGACAGTTCGCTCATGCGATTGTTGAACGGGTTCAGTACATTGTAATCGGGCCGGTTGATGCGGCGGCCGGCGTTGATACCGAGGGAATGTTTTTGCGACAACTGGTAGGTAACGCCCACGTTCGGAAACCAACTCCAGTAGTTAAGCAGCACCGGCGGTTCCTGCAATTCGGGCAGGAAAGCCTGCAAATTGCCGGCGGCATCGGTATGTTCGGCGCGGATACCGGCCGACAGGTTGAATTTTTCTCCAAACCCGCGGGCATAACTCAGGTACCCGGCAAACACCTGTTCGTCGTAGTTGAAGCGGTTGGAAAAACTGTCGTTGCGCGTTATCACACCGTCGGCTTCATCGAAAAACAAAAAAGTATTATCCGACACCACCTTGCTCATCTTGGATCCAATGCCCAGTTTGCCGCCCCACAGGTCGTCTTCATAATCGGCCTGTGCTGTGTAAATATCGATGTCGCTGGGCGTATCGAAACTGGTCAGGATTTCCGTCTTCAGGATCGTTTCCGTAGCATCATAGTAGCGGTTGGGTTGCAGCCGTTGGGTGCTGTTCTGGTAATTCCCATAATCCAGGTCGAGGTTGAACGAACGTCCTTTTGTATTGTCGAAGCGGTAGTTCAGGTTGTACGTCCGGTTCGTGCGCTGCACGTCGGCGGTATTACCGGCGATCAGGATACTGTCGATTTGCGCGGGCATCGATTCCTGCGCCAGCGTGATACGATTATAGCCGCTCCGGTCCCAGTGGTTGGTGCCGCCGGAAGTCAGAAAGCCAAGGGTATGGTTTTTTGCCAGGAAGTA